>JBGPZS010000290.1:0-5465 GCA_041493865.1 Terriglobia bacterium | reverse complement strand
TTGAGCTTGCGGACCGCGGCACGCTCTTCCTTGATGAAATTGCCAATGTGCCGATCAAGCAGCAGGCCAAACTTCTGCGCGTGTTGGAAACCGGCGAAATGGAGCGCGTCGGTTCATCCAAGACGCACAAAGTTGACGTTCGCGTGATCTCCGCCACCAATGCCGATCTTAAACTGGAGTGCGCCGAAGGCAGGTTCCGCTCTGACCTGTTGTTTCGACTGAACACCGTTGAGCTGCCTATCCCGCCGCTGCGCGAGCGCAAGGAAGACATCCCGCTGCTGGCTGCGCACTTCCTCAAGATGTATGCGCAGCGTTATCGCAAGCCGGTCAAGGGCTTCGATCCTTCGGCATTGCAGAAGATGATCGACCATCCCTGGCCGGGCAACGTGCGCGAACTGGACCACGCCACGGAGCGCGCCGTCCTGATGAGCACCAGCGAGCAGATCCTGCCTGCCGATCTCGGCCTGGAAAGCGACAGGGCCGCTTCCGGCAAGATCGAGGACCTGAGCCTGGAAGAAGTTGAAAACCTGCTGATCAAGAAGGCGCTGGCCCGCCATTCAGGTAATATCAGCCATGCCGCGGACGCGCTTGGTTTAAGCCGGAGCGCTCTCTATCGCCGCATGCAAAAGTATGGCGTCTGATCCGCATTATCAACCCGTTCGCAGCCCCGCTAAAGCACCGCACAAAGGGATCAAGCTGAACTTCGATACGCGCATTCTCCTGATGACGCTGATGATCAGCCTGCCCGGCGCCATCGTTGCCGAGCTCTTTCTCTGGCTGGGCAAACATTCCCTGGAACTCAAATGGACGGTCACTCTTTTCATCGTCGTCGCCTGGATGATCGGCAGTTCGATGCTTCACGGCCAGGTGGTCCGGCCCATGCAGACGCTCTCCAACATGGTGGCCGCAATTCGCGAAGAAGACTTCTCCTTTCGCCTTCGTGGCGGAGGCCGCCAAGATTCCCTCGCTGACCTGATCTTTGAGATCAACTCGCTGGCCATCCGCCTGCAACAGCAGAAGATCAGCGCGCTTGAAGCCACGGCGCTCCTCAAAAAAGTCATGATGGAGATTGACGTGGCCGTCTTCACCTTTGACCAGCAAGAACGGCTGCGTATCGTCAATCGCGCCGGCGAGCAACTGATGGGCCGCATCGCGCCGCGCATGCTTGGTCTCACCGCGGAAGAGCTGGGCTTGCAGGAATTTCTTCAGTCGCCCGGCCCGCAAACCGTTCAAATGACGTTTCCCGGCAAACATGGCCGCTGGGCAATCAGCCACACAGAATTCCGCGAGAATGGCGTGCCCCACCAGTTGCTGATCATCTCTGACCTGAGCCGCGCGCTCCGCGAAGAAGAGCGCCAGGCATGGCAGCGGCTGATCCGCGTCCTTGGCCATGAGCTGAACAACTCGCTGGCGCCCATCAAATCGATTGCCGGCACTCTCGGCTCGCTCACTGGGCGGGCCGCGCTGCCTGAAGACGTTGCCCAGGACATGCGGCAGGGCTTGCGCGTGATTGAGAACCGCGTGGAATCGCTCAACCGCTTCATGCAGGCTTACACTCGCCTGGCGCGAATGCCTGCGCCGACGCGCAGCCGCATCGAGATCGGCCCGCTGGTGCAGCGCGCGGCATCGCTGGAGCGCCGCTTGCAGGTAAAAACACTGGATGGCCCGCCCGTGACCATTGACGCCGACCCTGACCAGATCGAGCAAGTGCTGATCAACCTGATCCGCAACGCCGTCGACGCCTCGCTGGATCCCGCTTTGAGGCACCCTGGCTCGGTTGAAGTGGGCTGGCGCACGAACGCGCGCAGCGTTGAGGTCTTCGTCCTCGACCAGGGCCCCGGCCTCCTGAACAGTGACAATCTTTTTGTGCCGTTCTTCACCACCAAACACGGCGGCAGCGGGATTGGGCTGATCCTGAGCCGCCAAATCGCAGAAGCCCACGGCGGCGTCCTCCAACTCACCAACCGCCCTGACTGTACCGGCTGTGAAGCCGTCCTCGCGCTGCCGATTACCTACGAAGTGGCGATGGGGTAGTTGCGCGGGATGCGAGGATCGTGTGACACCATAGCTCCTTGGGGTGGGTGCAGATCAGTTCCAAAACGGGACGGACTTGTACGCCTGAGGTCGGATCACACTCGTTACTTGCTAATGATGCTGTCTTCCATAATGCTTAAGGTGGTTTTCCCCCGCAGCAATGGCGCCATATCTCTTGCTAGGAGAAGTCACTTTGAAAAATCGCCCGTTCGTAATCGCCATCTTGTCCGCGTTTTTCGTCTTTGGCAGTGCCCTGATGGCACAGGACCAAGACAAGAAAGAAAAAGAAGAACCTCTCACCGAAACGGAAAAGCAGATCGAAGCGAAAGCGTGTCCGTCTGTAAACTCCGGCGTTGACGCCAAGACCGACAAAAATAGCCATCCCACGCCGGAAGCTCCGGCGGACAAGGCAATGATTTACGTTGTTCGTCCCACCATGATAGGCAATAAGATCCAGACCAAACTCGCCGTTGACGGCCATTGGGTTGGAGTCAACCGCGGCAACAATTATTTCTACTTCACGCTCGACCCAGGCATGCATTACTTCTGCTCGCAGGCGGAAAACCATAGCGTTCTCGCGCTCCAGGTCGAAGCTGGCAAGACCTATTATCTACAGCAAAAAATCACCATGGGCTTGATGAAAGCCAGAAATAAACTCGTGACGGTGGACGAGGCAAAGGGGAAAGAAGATGTGGCTAAGACCCACCCCAGTTCTTTTGAGACCAAGGGAACGGTAAAAGAAGCGGCCACGGACAAATGATCTGCAGTCCCGCAGGGACAAAGGTGTTGGCTTTCCAATTTTGGCAATTCCGGCGATTTTGGCAATTTTGGCAATCTCTCACCCAACCCCAACGTGCTATGACTTTGGTTACCTCCGTGGCACGCGTATGTGTTGACTCTACTTCCCCCCCAGGGTACTTTTGTACACCTCCCCTTAGAAAACGCCCATATTCACATTGATAGAGAACTTTGTTCGTTTCCCTCCCTCCAGGAAAAGGCTGGACTACTTGTGCGGAGGGCCATCGCCGCGGAGGGGTAAATCTCCTCGACAGGCGATAAAGCTGTTCTGAACCAGTGGCTTAGCGGCGCGATTGAGTACGGTCGCCTCTGGCCCTGGTAGCGGCAGCGGCGAACTTTGGTAAGTTGATGGCCTTTGCCACGTGGACTAAAACACTAACATCCACCCACAGCCCGACGGGTGTGAATGGAGAGAGATTTTGATAAATCGTCGCCAGGTTCTACAAGACGAGGTTCTACGAGACCAAGCTCGACAACACCGGAACCAGCCATGGGGCCAAAGCGGCAAGTCCGCTCAAGGGTTTACCTTGATCGAGTTGATTTTTGTCGTCTTGATCGGCCTCATCCTGACGGCGATTGCGGTGCCGCTGGTGAATAACGTGATGACCGGCTATCGTGTGCGTGGCGCCGCTGCATCGGTGAGCGGGAGCATACAAGCTGCCCGCTATCAGGCGATCTTCAACGGCTATCCGTTCCGATTGGTGCTGAACAGCACGGCACTTACATATCAAGTCCAGAGCGACCCGAACAGGACAGGAGTGTTCGCAAACTTCTGCGTTCCTGCTGCGGCCTCATGCCCGGTTCCGTTGGCGGGATCGGGATCGAAAGTTGCACTTAACGCGAGTTCAACATTCACATTCAGCCCGGGCGGCTCCGTGCAATCTACGACGGCCTCCGGCGGCGTCACAACCATGGTCCTAACTTTTAGCGGCAAAACGGAAACGATTACGGTATCAAGCTATGGAAATGTCAAAGTCACACCGTAAGACACGCAAAGAAGACGGTTTCGCCCTGGTCGAAGTCATGATCGCGATCCTGATCCTGGCCATCGGGCTGCTGGGTTTGGCAGCGCTGATGGCGCAGTTGACCGGGACCACCGGGACTTCCCGTTATATGGGCACAGAGGTCATGCTGGCCTCAGAAAAGCTGGAAGACCTGAACCGTCTGCAACCGGGAGACGCGGCCCTGGCTCCGGGCGGTAACCTGGCGAGCGACGTGGCCAACTATAGTGACCAGATACAGGTCTCTTCCGACAACGGCACCAGCAACACCGTAGTTGCCGGTAGCGCCGCGGCCAGCAGTGACATGCTGCAATTCCGGCGGCGCTGGGTCATCGAGCAGAACCCTGCCGGATTGCCAACCGGCGTGATTCGGATAACCGTCCTTGTCTCGTTACTCGATGGCGACAGGGCTGCACGGGCCAACACCTTCCAAACAAGCATGGTGAGGCAATGACGAACAGACACAAGCACTCGGTCAAGACATCTTTAGCTGCGGGCTTCACGCTGGTCGAACTGATGATGGCCATGATGGTGTTCCTGATCGTTGGCGGAGCGGCCGTCAGTCTGATTAAGAAGCACGTGCCGACGTTCACCACTGAGCAGAACCAGGCGGCGCTGAACGTAGGCGTCCGCAATGCCGTGGCGCAGATGCAGATGGACGTGGTCAACGCCGGCAGCGGTTTTTATCCGGGCGCCAACATGCCTTTCTTTCCGGTTGGGATAACCGTGGCGAATTCTGGAACGACTAGTTGCTTTGATCCGGCAACGTTCAACTACACCACGTGCTTTGACCGGCTCAACGTCATCACCGCTGAGGATACGATCCCGCCGGCGCACCCGAGTTCTGATCCGGCAGGAACCACTCCGGTGGACACAACAACCGCCAGCCTGTATCTGACGTTTCCTGGAGTAACGCCCCCGCCCACGGCGGCCAACCTGGCCTTCTGGGCGGCCAACGTCTTCACTACAGGAAAGGAAATCCTGCTCATTCAGGGAGGCACGGATTTCAGCAATAGTAATCCGCGCATGACGACAATCCAATTGACCTCCGCCGTAGGCACGGTAGTCGGCAGCTCAATCCTGGTCACCCACACCCCGACTCTGGCCGGCGGCGTGCCGGCAGTTTTGCCTGATCCCATGGGGATCATCACAACTGGGGACACGGACCAGCTGACGAACATCTTCGATCCAGCTCAGGACTATGCCATACGCCTTTCCGCCATTAGCTACGGAGTGGATGCCTCTGACCCAACCAATCCCAAGCTTGTCCGCGTGCCTTTTGGCACCGCCCTGGCGGGTGCGCAGAACGTAATCGCCGAACAGATTATTGGCTTCAAGGTAGGCGCATGGAACACATTCACCAACACCTACGTGTATGACTCCACGCTGCCCAAGCCGCCATTAGGCGCCGGCTATGGCAGTGACTGGACTTCAATTAAAGCGGTACGGATTGACTTGACGGCACGTACGCCAGCCAGAGACGATCCGTCCAACAAATTCACTAACACGCTCGACGGAGGCCCTTATCAGGTGCAGAAGATCTCCGTAGTGATCAATCCCCGCAATCTCAGTATGTGATTTTTGAGGAGGCAACATGCAACGTGTAAAGATTCTGGCTTTGAGGACGAAACG
>JBGPZS010000036.1:0-14643 GCA_041493865.1 Terriglobia bacterium | reverse complement strand
GTGCGGCCGCGGTCAGATCATTGCCTTGCTGTTTGCTCCTTGTTGTTTGCCACCTGAATTTGCTGCCTGTATATTGAGGAACCGGATCCTTCCTGGAGAGACTGAATGGCTAAAGCCGTACGCACGATTTCTGTGATCGCATTTGTCTGCCTTGTTTTCGTTTCTCTAGCTGTATCGCAATCCGCCACACCCAGTGATGTTGTCCGCACGCTCTTTGCCGCCACAACGTTTGATCAGACAGCCATCTCTCCTGACGGCAGGCAGGTTGCCTGGGTGGAAAATGCCAAGAGTGGACCGGCCATCTATGTTTCCGAGGTCCCTGTGCCCAAGCCTCGCCGCATCACCGCCGGCGGACAATCTGAAAACGCAGTGGCGTGGTCGCCAGACAGCAAGCAGATTGCTTTTCTTTCTGACGCTGCCAAACCCGGACAGCAGCAGCTCTATATTGCCGGCTCCGCAGGTGGCTCGCCGCGCAAGCTCACCAGCGTGAAGGGATTTCTTGCCGCTCCCGGCTGGTCTCCCGATGGCAAGACCCTGGCTCTCCTGTTTACTGAGAACGCGGAGCGCGCCGCCGGCCCTCTGGTGGCGGAAAAGGCGCAGACCGGCGTAATCAAAGACGCGGTCACCGAGCAGCGCCTGGCTTTGGTTGACGTGGCCAGTGGCAAGCTGCGCCAGATCTCGCCCGCTGACATGTACGTTTATGAATACGCTTGGTCGCCCGACGGCAAGACCTTCGTGACCACCGCTGCCCATGGCAATGGCGACAACAACTGGTATATCGCACAGATCTACACCGTCCCTGCCGCCGGCGGCGACATGAAGTCGATTTATAAGCCGCCCATCGACTCTCAGATTGCTGTCCCTGCGTGGTCGCCCGATGGCAAGTCCGTCGCCTTTATCTCCGGCATCATGAGTGACGAGCCCGCGGTGGGCGGCGACATCTTTATCGTTCCAGCCGAAGGTGGTGACGCGAAGAACATCACGCCCGGCATGAAAGCCTCCGCCAGCTGGCTGACGTGGCTGCACGGCGGTGACAAAGTTCTCTTCGGCGAAGATGTAGATGGCGAGAGCGGCGTTGCCACCGTGGACGTGGCCAGCGGCAACCTTGAAACGATCACCCACGCTCCTGACCAGCTCACGGCCAACGGTTGGGGCACAGCAATTTCGCTTTCCGCCGACGGGAAATCTGCGGCTGTCATTCGTCAGTCGCTGGCGCATCCGCCTGAGGTGTGGGCCGGAGCAACAGGTGAGTGGAAGCAGATCACCTCTCGCAACGCCGCACTGAAACCCGCCTGGGGAGAGGCCAAAAGCATTCACTGGCGGAATGACGGATTCAATTTGCAAGGCTGGCTCCTGTATCCCCGCAACTTTGATGCAGCGAAAAAATATCCTATGGTGGTGCAGGTCCACGGCGGTCCCAGCGCCATGGAGCACTCCACCTGGCCGGGATCGCACAGCTTTGGCGTGGCGCTTTCCGCCGCAGGGTACTTCGTCTTCATGCCCAATCCTCGAGGCAGCTTTGGACAGGGTGAGGCCTTCACCCGCGCCAACGTGAAAGATTTTGGCTACGGCGATTTTCGTGACATCATGACCGGCGTTGACCAGGCGCTGAAAGAAGCGCCCATTGACGAGCGCCGCCTCGGCATCACCGGCTGGAGTTATGGCGGTTACATGACCATGTGGGCGGTGACGCAGACCAGCCGTTTTGCCGCCGCTGTCGCGGGCGCCGGGCTCGCGAATTTTCAGAGCTACTACGGCGAAAACCAGATTGACCAGTGGATGGTCCCGTTCTTCGGCGCCTCTGTCTATGACGATCCCCAGGTCTATGCGAAGAGTTCTCCTATCACCTTCATCAAGAAAGCCAGGACGCCTACGCTGGTCCTGGTAGGCGACAGTGACGGTGAATGCCCTACGCCGCAATCGTACGAATTCTGGCACGCGCTCAAGGCTCTAGGTGTTGAAACCGAGCTAGTGGTCTATGAGCATGAGGGCCATCAGTTCGCCGACGCGGGGCACCAGCGCGACGTGATTGAGCGCGTGGCAGCATGGTTCAATCAGCACTTGAAATGACCTTGCTGCGGCCGGAAATCCACCGCAGAAAACTCGAGAAGTTAAAGGGATGTTGCGGGCGTCTTGAGCTGAAGGCTATTTCTTAGGCGCTACGGGCGGCTTCCACTGCTCCAAAAACGCGATCACGTCGTCCTCACTCATCACGCTCGCTCGCTCGAAGTCTCCCGTGGCGTAAAGCACTTTGCCGCGCGCATCCAGCACCGCCAGTGAGGGCACGCCTTTCCGCAGGTCAACGTGGTACTTCTTGGCCAGGTCCAGGTTCTTGTCGTAACGCCCCACATCCACGTGGACCACGATGAAATTGTCATTCAGCAACGGCGCGATGCGAGGCTGGTGAAACGCATTTTCCAGTACGTGGCAATCGATGCACCAGTTGCCGCCAAAGTCCAATAGGATCCGCTTATGTTGCTTGCCGGCGGCCACCAGCGCCCGGTTGATTTCTTCGGTCGCGTTGGCGTCGGCACGGTACAACTGCGGATTAATCTGGGTGGGCGCCCGCAGCGGCGTCTTCTTCCATTGCGCTCCGGCTGCAAGAGTGCAGGCGAGCACGGCCGGCAACCATAACGCTCTGAGTCGTCTTGTCATTACCTCAAATTGTATCCGATCACACGCAAAGCGCGGCGGCAGGTCCAAAGTTCCTTTGCGCTCTCTGCTTCCTCTGCGGCGGACCATGGCCTTCCGCGCTCGCGTCGATCTCATTTGGGAGACACCACGCGTCCATATTCTGAAGCTCTGCTCACGCGGTCAAAGTAGCTGTAAGTCAGCGCTGCGATTTTGCGGATCGCGGCCGAGCCTGCTTTCTCGTCTTTTAGGTACGTCGTCATCACGCACAGGAGATAGGGGCGATTTTTCACCAGGACGATTCCAGAGTCATTGCGGACGGCCTCCAGTTCGCCGGGCTTGCTGGCGGCCACTGCGTCATCGGGCAGGCCCTGCAAGAGCGAGCTTTCTTTATGCGTGCTCAGCATCTTGATGAAGTCGGCGGTCATTTCTTTGTTGAGCAGCTTGCCGCGATAGATCGTTTCCAGCAGCGTCATCATCTCGCGCGGCGTGGAGACGTTTTCCCGGCCCTCGCTCGCGGCCTTCAGGTCCATCATCTGGCGGCGCAACCGCGTGGCGTGCAAGCCCAGGCTGTCCAGCATGGCGTTGACGTTCTCCATGCCTACGCGGCCGATGAGAACGTTGGTTGCGCTGTTGTCGCTCACCGCCACCATCATGGTGGCAAGATCGCGCAGGGTCAGGCGCGTGACGCCGGGCGTGAGGCCCAGCATAATGTCGCTTCCCGTCACCAGGTCCGCGCTGCGCACAACGTATTCATCAGTAAGCTTGAGCTTGCCCTGCTGCGCCTGGAGATAAAGGTCCGCCAGCACCGCGATCTTGATGGAGCTGGCCTGCGGCATGATCTCATCGCCATGGATGAAGAATGTTTCGCCCGACGTGAGGTCTTTTACCGCCAGGCCCATCACGCCGTCCAGCCCCTGGTCCACGGCACGGAGTTCTTCCTGCAGTTTCTGCCACAGCACTTGTTGCTTTTCTGCCGCGGGCTTTTCCGGACAGCACTGGGCAACGGCCGTCAAGGTGGACATCGGCAGAAGAAAACCAAGAAGTATTTGGCGAAGCATCTGGCGTGAGTGTATACGGCGCATTCTCATTTGTGAAGCTGGCATGCGATAATCCTGCCAGCAATGATTGACAGGTTAACGTTGCTTGTATGGTTGTGTATGGCCGCTTTGGCGTTGGCGGTGCAAACGCCTTTTTCTCAACGCATGCGCCCGCCTGGCATCCGCGTCGAATATCTGGGCGAATCGCATTTATCCAAGGGCGAGAAAGACGCAATTATCGGTATCGTATTCAAAAACCTTGATCCGCAAACATGTGTTTCTTCGGAAAGGTCGCTGGCGGAAGAAATGGACAGCATCCGGGTTACGCGCGCTGCTGTGCACTCTACCGCCAAGGCAGAATTACTTGTTCAGGCTTCCGATGATTGCAACTGCAGCCCGACGGGCAATTGCGGTTTCTGGGTCTTACACAAGAGTGGAAGGGGTTTCGAGGTCCTCTTGGCAACAGATAATGTCCAGGGCTTCTCCGTGGAAAGCACGAGAACACATGGCTACCGTGACTTAATGACGTCGTCACATGGTTCGGCAACGATGCATGGGCTGACTCTCTACAAATTTGACGGAAAACAGTATCGGCAAACGGATTGCGCGGTGGAAGAGTATGAGACGCGCGAAGACGGCAGTACCGCCGATAAACCTACGATTACTTCTGTTCAATGCGAAGCCGAATAGACAGATGATAGAAAATAGGACATGACCTCAGCACGGCCAACGGGCCAGGACTACGAGATTGACCCGGCAATTGATCTGGTGATCCTGGCAGCAATTCACGAAAAGCGGTTGCTGCGTTTTTCTCTCGACAATAAGCTGCGCGTCGCCGAGCCGCATGATTATGGCATTCAAAATGGTCACGTGCGCCTTCTCGCTTATCAGATCTCGGGCGCGAGCAGCGGCCCTCTTCCAGGCTGGCGCTGGATTGACGTTTCCCGCATCTCCGGGCCCGAATTACTGGATAAGACCTTTGCAGGCGGTCGCCCGGTTTCAGGAAAGCACCACACGTGGGACGTACTCTTTGCCAGGGTTGGTTCTTCCTGAACACGAGTCTTCGTTTACACAAGCTTCATATCGCGGGGGTATACTTTCCTGGTTATGGCAAACATCGATAAACATCCTACTGGCGCCTTTTGCTGGGTTGAGCTGGCGACAACGGACCAGACTGCCGCCAAGAACTTCTATACATCGCTCTTCGGCTGGTCTGTGGTTGATAGTCCGATTGGCCCGGATGATTTTTATTCCATGTTCAAACTCTCCGGCCGCGATACCGGAGCTGCCTACACCATGCGCAAGGAGCAGCGCGCACAGGGTGTGCCTCCCCACTGGATGGTCTATATTGCCGTTGAAAACGCCGACCAGTCCGTGGCCAAGGCCGCACAGGCCGGCGGCACCGTGCTCGCGCCCGCTTTCGACGTCATGGAAGTCGGACGAATGGCCATTGTCCAGGACCCGACCGGCGCGATCTTTTCCCTGTGGCAGCCCAGGAGTCACGCGGGTACGACCATTGGCGGCGTCGATAACACATTCTGCTGGGCCGATCTCAGCACCGCGAATCCCGAACGCGCGGGAAAGTTTTATTCAGACCTGTTTGGCTGGCAGCTCATGAAGGATGAAAAAGATCCTTCCGGCTACATCCACATCAAGAATGGCGAAGATATGATCGGCGGCATTCCTCCGGCCACGCACCGCAATCCCAATGCTCCGCCCCACTGGCTGCTCTATTTCCAGGTCGCCGACGTTGAAGCCGCAACCGGCAAGGCCGCTCAACTTGGCGGAAAAGTCCTGATGCCCGCGCGCAAGATGGAAAACGTAGGCACGTGGTCGATCGTCGCCGACCCGCAGGGCGCGATCTTTGCGTTGTTTAAATCGGCAAGATAAGCCACTAACTTGGCACTCAATTTCGCAGCGGGAAAGTGGTAGCATGATCGGCTTCACCGCCAATTTGCGACCGCCAACGCGCGAGGTCAAGATGCCTGCATCCACCGGCCGACGCTGTTCCTTGAAGAGTAAGCTTGCGCTGCCCTTTTTATTCTGGCTGCTCCTGGTATTTTCCGCCGGCGCCAGCGCCCAGAAGGGCCCGCTGGTTGATGTTGGCGTGATTGTGCCTAGAGATGTGATTACCGGTGAAACAGTTTCCGGCAGCGTTGTTACCAACCCAAACGACTACGCCAATATTGCCGGGATGCGCGTAGCCAAAGGGCAGCTTCCGGGCATGCCCGGCGCCACTCCGGCAAACCTGCTCAGCAATTTTTCGCTGCGCATGGCTGACGGCGCTGTTTTGCCGGCGGACCGTCCCTTCAGATTCACTGTAGAAAAAGACCTCGCCATCCGCGTGTTTCGCACCGGCGGCCGCGAGGATGAAGGCTGGAGCACGCGCATCCCTCTGCTTACTGAGGGTGCCCCACCCGCCTTTCCGCTTACCAAGGTCTTCAGCATGCCTCCCCTGAATCTTGCCGGTGCGCTGCAGCGCATACACGGCCCATTCTCTGGCGATAGCAACCGGACCATCATCAGCGTGAACGGCGTTCCGGTAAGGCTGCTGGCTGAATCGCCCAGAGGCGTGTATTGCCTGATTCCCAGCGATCTGCCGCCCGGCCCGGCAGATTGGACCATCCATGACCAGGAGCGCACCGCGCGGATAAGGACCTGGGTGCTCGCTCTACAGATGTCCGCCGACCGCCTGAAGCTGATGAAAGGCGAGTCAACCGCGTTTCATGTGTTCATCAAAGGAGTTGATACCATCCCGCAGGAGGCGTGGTTTGGCAGCGGCGAGGTGCCGGAGTTCGTTGATCCGGCGCTGATTCGCACGTTCCTGCCCGCCTTCAATCCGCCCACTCCGTCGCAACCTGGCGTTCTGGTGCTCACGCTGGAAAACATGTCCACCGGGACGGTGATCATGAGCGGCGGAGACCGTCTGGCCTTCACCTTTGGCTATGGCCAGGGCAAGTACGAGCACCACGGCACCATCACCGCCAAGCGCGCGGGAAGCTTCAACATTGACGGCACCTTGATTCCGTTTCTGCACGATCAACCCGAACTGGCAAGCGATCATTCCATGACGGTCGCCAACGACAAGGTTGAAAATCCTCCGGTCCACACTCCGTCGCCAACGCCGACGCCGGTTTCCAGCACGGAGAAGAAGAAGAAAGAAGAAGACTGCCCGCAGCGTGGCAGAGGCTGCGTGGCCCTGGTGATCGACTTCAGCCACAACGTTACCTGGGAATTTGACATGGAGAGCCTAAGCAAAAAGCTCACCGCCGCAGGCTGTGACACGGATTACGTTGCGCCGGACCTGCAGGAGATCCCACTCCCACACACGTACGGGATTCAAGGCGTGGCCTCATACACCACCACTCCCGATCCTAAAGACCAGGAGGCGGCCCGCACGCACAACGATGCGGAGTGGAAGAAGATCAAGGATGCGATTGCCCAACACCAGGAGAAAGTTGCCAGAGGCGTTGAACTGGCCATTGAGATCGTGAACGGGCACGGCGCCGGGAAGGGCAACACAGAAACGCTAGCCTGCGGAAACTGGGAATGGCATGAGTACACGGGCGACTATCTCTATCGCTCAAGATTTCACGAAGGCAATTACCGCGCCGCCAACAAAAACGTTTGCGGCTGGTTTACCTCCGACTTCAGTTGTTATGGCGGGCTTACTCCTAAGGTCGTGGACGAACTGAACAACCTCACCACGGCCACCTGCTCGCAGGCGTCGGCCATTGCCTGCCCCAATCACGCTGGATGGGAGGCGGACTCTTCCACCTCCACGGCCACCAATACTGAGACGTGCAGCAACGGCAGCATCGGCTGGCAGAAGAGTTACATCGGCGATCCGCTTGATGCCGAGACAGACCGGCGCAAAGGCCTGCCGGCGGGACCGGCGTCAAACTACTCCGGCCTGATTGACGCGCTGCGCTCGAAGGCGGGGGAGTCATCCACCAGCCGCTATGCTGACCGCGGTTACGCCAAAGACAAGCCTCCAGCGCATGCGCGCGGAGGCTACGGCGAGGAGTCCAACAAATGAGCATGCTTTACAAAAGAAAAAAGGCGCTGATGCCAGCCGACTACCAAGCCATTGCCGCGCTGATTTGTGCTGTGGCTGTTTCTTTTAGTGCTGCCGCGGCGGCGCAGAAGAAGCTCCCACCTGACTACGAGAAGAAAAGGGAAGCCATCAGGAGCTTTGAATCTGGAGTTGTTCCGCTCTTCGCCATGGGCGACCTGAATGAAGACGGTAAGGTTGACCAGGAGGACCTGAAACTCTTGCGCGCATATGTGGCCCACGCGGGAGCTGCCGGCATTTCCTGCCTGGCAGCCGCTGACCTCGATGACAATGGGGCCATCTCGGCAAAAGACGTGGCGGTGCTGGAGCAGATTCTTGCCAGGGGCGCGGTCCAGGCGCCGGCCCTTTCCACGCACTCCCGCCTGGTTTGCGATTTCAAGAACTATTTCATCGCCGCGCGGCCGCAAGCCCGGGCCGGAGGCACAGTGCCGATTCATTTCCTCGATCCGCGCTTTACCACGCAGAATTCAAGCGTCGCCCTGATTGCCGGGCCAGCCACAGTTGCGAAAGAGAGCGGCGCGTATGTTGTCCAAGTTGCAAAGAACGCGCCTGGCGGTTCGATCATCACCGTGTCCATCACGCTGGCCAACAGTCAAAAATACTTCTACTCCTTCAGCGTCGCGCCCACGCCGTGAGCTTGTTTGCCGCCGGGCGATGGCGGCGATGTCCGGCATCATGGCTCATTCATTCCGCAACACCACCAGCGGGTCCACCTGGGTGGCCCGCAGCGCGGGCACGGAGCACGCCGCCAGCGACAGCACGGCCAGCAACAAGGAGACACCCAGAAGAGTGGCCATGTCCGTTGGCTTGGTTCCGTAAAGAAGGCCGGCGATTGCGCGTGAAGCAACAAACGCCAATACCAGCCCCGCAGCCAGGCCCATGGCGATCAGCTTTGCGCCTTCTTTGAGCACTATGCGCAAAACGTCGGCGCGTTGCGCGCCCAGGGCCATGCGCACGCCTATTTCCTGGCGGCGCTGCGATACGTAATAAGACAGCAGGCCGTAAATGCCGATGGTGGCCAGGAACAAAGCCACGCCGGCAAATACGCCAAACAGCCACATAGGCGCACGCCGAGGCGCCAGCGAGTCACTCAACACGGTCTCCATGGTTTGTACTTCGGCCACTGCCTGGTTGGCATCCAGCTGATGCACCTCATGGTTGATGGCCTGGCTCAACGATCCGGGATCAATGCTGGTTCGGACCACCAGAAAGAAGCCGAGAAACTTCATCAGCTCCGGTTTCTGCTGGACCAGGGCGTAAAACGTCGGCATCGGCTTGTCATCCAGCCCCTGCAGCTTCGTGTCCGCGACCACGCCGATGATTTCACTCCAGCCCGGATCGCCCCAGCCCACGTCAAAGCGCTTGCCAATCGGGTCCTGCCCGGGAAAAAACTGTCGCGCAAAGGCCTGGTCCAGCACCACCACCTTGAGTGATTCGGCGTTATCGCCGTCACTGAAATAGCGGCCTTTGAGCAGGCGCATGTGCATGGCGGAAAAATAATCGCCGGTGACAAATTGTTTGTTGGCTATCAGCGGGGCCTTGGGGTCTTTTGGCCGTCCTTCGATCGTCACGCCGCCGTTGGTGGAGTCTCCCTGCAGAGGGAGCGTGGTCACCATTCCCGCTGAGCGCACGCCGGGCAAAGCGCGCACCCGTTGCACGATCTGCTGCAGATAAATGGTCTCGGTTTTCGGGTCTCCATATCTTCCCGGAGAAGGGTTAATGGCCATAGTGAGCATGTGGTCAGAATCAAATCCCTTGTCGACGTTCAGCAGGCGGACAAAGCTGCGCAAGAGCAGACCAGATGCTGCCAGCAGCACCAGCGAGAACGTGAGCTCCAGCACCACCAGCACACGGCGCAACCCTTGTGATCCTGAAGCAGCGCCCGTCTGCCAGCCACCCTGTTTGAGGCGGTCATGCAAATTACCGCGCGCCGCCTGAAGGGCCGGCGCCAGACCAAAGACAATGCCGGTTATGATCGCCAGCAACAACGCGAAGCCGAGGACTGCCAGATTGATGTGTACATCGGCATTGCGCGGCAGCCAGTTCGAGAGCAGCGCGGTCAACGCGCCCAGGCCGGCCCAGGCAAGCGCCATGCCGAGCGCTCCGCCCAGCAATGCCAGCAACGTGCTCTCTGTCAGAAGTTGCCGCACCAGCCGGAAGGGCGCCGCGCCCAGCGAAATGCGGATAGCAATCTCTTTTTGCCGCGCCGCGGCGCGGGCCAGCAGCATATTCGCCGTGTTCGCGCAGGCAATCAGCAGGACCACGGCCACAGCCACCAGCATGGTCAGCAGCAACGGGCGTGAATTTCCGGCAAAAAACTCCTGCAGGCGGACGATCCCGATCCCGGTTTCGTTGGCCGCCGTTTTCTGCACGCGCGGCAAAGCGGCTTTGGTCGCAGCCTCGGCTTGCGCGAAGGTGATCCCGCGCCGCAGCTTGCCCAGGACAGGAAGAAAATTCAGCCCATCGGGCGCCACTTGCGTGTCCAGGCGCAGCGGCAGAAGCAGCCTGGGGTTGTTGCCAAACTTGAAGTTCGCCGGCAGCACGCCAACGATCGTGTACACCCGATCGCTCAGCGTAAGCTTCTGCCCGATGGCCCCGCGGTCAGAATGGAAACGTTCCTGCCAGAAGGAGTGCGTCAGCATGACCACGGGGTTGGCCTGGCGCAGCTCCTCTTCTCCGGTGAACCCTCGTCCCAGCGCCGGTTGCACCCCCAGCAACGACAGCAAGTTGGATGAGGCCCGTATGACACGCGGCTGTTCCGGTTCACCCACTCCGGTCAAGGTGACATCGGTATTCATGTAAGTTGCGACCTCTTCAAAGATGTCTTTTTGCTCCCGCCAGCCAAGAAAAGCGGGGTAAGACATGGGGACAAAGCCGGATTGCGCCGATTCGTCCTGCAGCATTACCAACCGGCCGGCATCGGGGTAAGGGAGGGGCCGCAGCAGTACGGCGTCAACCACGGTGAAGATCGCTGCATTTGCGCCGATGCCCACCGCCAGGACCAGCACCGCTACCGTGGTGAAGCCGGGGTTACGATGCAGCATGCGCAACGCAAAACGAATGTCCTGCAGCAAGCTTTCCATTTTGTGCCTCCGATTTAGGGCCGATCCTATCCTTAGACTGGAGTCGCTGTGGGATAGTTAGTGCCGTGGCAGGGTGGACCGTCTGCGCTCCAGTCCTCCTGCGGGTGAAATTTCCTGGCTGGGCAAACAGTCTTAAAGTATGGAGCGAGAAGTATAGAATAGACGTTTTGCCCTTCAGGCCCATGCATACCAGCAAAAATCTGTTCGTGAGACATTTCGGCCTGCGCGGCGTTTCCCTGTTTGAAGCAGGCAAAGGTTTAATTGGGCTGGCGGTTGGAGCGTGGCTTGTTACCCTGCGGCACAAGGACCTGGAGAGCGTTGCGGGGCACCTCCTTGGTTTCTTGCAAAAAGTCCTTCACTTGAGCCCGGACGGGCACATTGCCCGGTCCATCATGCGTGGTGCGGCGCGGGTCAATCATGACAACCTGCATGTGTGGGCGCTCCTGGCTTTCGCCTATGCCATCATCCGCTTTCTTGAGGCCGGCGGGCTGTGGCTGGAAAAGGAGTGGGCGGAGTGGTTCGCGCTGGTTAGCGGCGCCATGTACATGCCCTATGAGATCTTTGAGCTGGCCCGGCATCCAACCCCCGTTAAGTGGGGCATCCTTGCCGGCAATGCTTTGATTGTGTTGTATTTGGCCTGGCTGCTGCGGGATTCACACAAGAGCAGAAAGCAAACGGAAGCCGCCTCCACTGCACAGGCAGAGCCTGCGCCGTAGATTCCTAGCCCTTACTTTGCCTCGTATACCGTCTTACCTCCCACAACCGTGCGCAGTACGCGGGTCTTCAGGATCTCCGCCGGCGCCACCTTGGTGATGTTGCGATCGAGCACTACGAAGTCGGCCAGCATGCCAGGCGTGAGCTGGCCTTTGCTCTTCTCGGCAAATTCGGCCTGCGCGGCGCCAATGGTGTAGGCATAAATAGCATGGTCGATCGTGAGCTTCTGCTCCGGGTAATACTCTTTGGTTCCAGCTTCATTCTTGCGCGTTACCGCGGCGTAGAGTCCGCGGAACGGAGTGATCGGCTCCACTGGGTAGTCCGTGCCAAACGCGATTAGTATGCCGTTATCCTCGAATTCCTTCCAGGGGTAAGAATGTTTGGCGCGTGCCGGCCCGATATGCGCCTCCGCCCAGTTCATGTCAGTGAGGAGATGGTTTGGCTGGACTGAAGCTATTACACCCAGATCTTTATACTTCTTGAAATCCTCGGGTGCTATGACCTGGTCATGTTCAATGCGGAAGCGCAGGTCTCGCTTGTTGCTCTTCTGGATCGCGTACGCGAATGCGTCCAGCGCCATGCGCGCGCCGCGGTCTCCGATGGCGTGAAAGCCAATCTGAAAACTGCCATTGGCGCGCTCGGCCGCCATGGCGTTCAGCTTGTCCTGCTCGTACCGGGGAATGCCGGAATTTTTTGGATCGTCGTCGTAGGGAGCCAGCATGGCGGCTGTGCGCGATCCCAAGGAGCCGTCCATGAAGCCCTTGAGCATGCCGGTGCGCAGCATTGTATCCTCTTGTGAATGGTGCTGGCGCATGTGCAGCAATTGTTCCGCGGGTGCATCGAAGGGCAGCCACTCAGAGATACGCAGCGTCAGCTTGCCTTCTTTTTCCATCTGCTCATAAGTGAGGAAGTCCTCCCAGTCCGAATTGTCCTGGGCGGAAGTAATGCCCCACCGCGCGGCATCCTGTAGAGCAAGCTCCGCGGCGCGACGGCGCTGGGCCTGTGAGGGCGAAGGAATTTTGCTGAACACCGCTCCCATCGCCGTCTCGCGCAGAATGCCGGTGGGCTCGCCTTTGTCATCGCGATCGATCTTCCCGCCGTGCGGGTCCGGGCTCTGCGCCGTTACACCGGCGGCTTTGAGCGCGGCGCTGTTGGCGATGGCAATGTGCCCATCCACACGGTTAAAGATTGCCGGATGGTCTCCCGTGACCGCGTCGATGTCCGCCCGCGTCGGCGTCTTCTGTTCCGCCCACAACGTGTGGTCCCAGCCACGTCCGACGACCCATTCACCCGGCCCGGCTGTCTTGGCACGTGCCGCGATCCGCTGTTTCATGTCGTCAAGGGACTTGCTTCCCACCAGGTCAACATTCAGCTTTTCAAACCCTCCCGAACCCAGATGCACGTGGGCATCATTGAAGCCGGGCATCACGAAGTGTCCGCCAAGGTCGACCACGCGGGTTTTCGGCCCTTGGAGTTTCTGAATGTCTGCGGTCGAACCTACAGCAATAATCTTGCCGCCAGAGACAGCAATGGCTTGCGCTGGACCATGAGTTGGCACCGGCGAGGCCGACGGCTTCGTGCCGTCAGGCCTGGTTTCTATCCTGAGCTCCATGTGGGGTGGAGCGGTGTAAACATCACCATTGACAAAGATTACATCGGCGGGCGATTGCGGTTGTTGCGCGGAAGACAAACTTGCCATTGTGAGCACCACCAGCACAGCAAAAAGAATTTTCATTCCTGCACTCCGGTCAGGGCCAATAGAACCAGCAGAATCCGTTTAAGCCCCAGGTCGCGATTGCTGCAATCAAACCACTCGCGCAAAGTATGTGCGCCGCCGCCGTCGCCGCCTGCGCCGATGGTCGTAGCTTCTATGCCCAGCGCGAGAGGAACATTGGCGTCGGTGGAGGCGAGACGCGGAAAGGATTCTATCCGGAGATGCTTGTCCGCGGCGCGCACGATTTGCAGGATGCGCGCATTCGCCGGAAGCTCGGCAGCGGGGCGGTCGCCAATGCTCTCAATGGCCAGCGTAACCTTGGGTTCGCCCGCGCGATGTGAGAGCGGTACCTCGCTCCAGGCCTCGGCCACGCACTCCCGCAGGCGGTCTTCCAGTTTTTGCAGCTCTTCCCTGGAAGCAGATCGCAGGTCCACGCGCGCCGTTGCGGATTCGGGGATCGAGTTGACCGACGTTCCTCCGGAGATCACACCAACATTGAACGTGGTGCGCGGCGATTCCGGCGCGTGCACTTCACTGAAGCGTGCCAACGCGCGCGAGAGAAGAACAATAGGGTTAGGGACGCCGTAATCGCTCCACGAGTGTCCGCCGGGACCGCGGAAGGTGATCTCAAACCGCCGGCTTCCCAGCGCCTGGTTTACATAGGTGTCCGTGCCGGCGCCGTCGATCACCAGCAGGGAACGGATGGCGTCGCGCCATTGCGGCAGGGAAAACAACTGCCGCATGCCGCGCAGATTGCCTTCGCCTTCTTCACCTACATTGCCGATGAAAACAATGTTGGTCGCCGGCTTAAGTTGGGCCCGCTTGAGCGCCGTGGCGGTTGCCAAAAGGGCGATTACACCCGCGGCGTTGTCACTGATCCCCGGGCCATACAGCCGGTTGGCTTCTTCGCGTGTCTCAAGCGCGGTGCCGTGAGGGAAGACCGTATCCAGGTGTGCGCTTACGCCAACCAGCGGCGCCCCGCGCTCCCGGTACAACAGTCCTGTTACGTTACCCAGTTCGTCTACCTGGACGTCTTCCAGGCCGAGCGCTGTAAATCTCTGGCGCAGCCATCCGCTGCGCGCGGCCTCGCCAAAAGGAGGCGCGGGAATTTCTGTAAGCTCGCGCTGCCAGCGGCGTAACTCCATCTCCTGGTTGTGCAGGTAAGCAAAGGCAGCGTGCACGCCGCGCATCTCCGCGATGCGGGTGATCTCGCGCTGGGGTGAGGTCCGCGAGGCGTCAGAAATCGGGGGGCGGCTGGCCATCTCTTGAACCAATACTATATAACCCGCTCGCCGACGAACCAAATTCCAAAAAGAAAGCGGCCCGTTCGGGCCGCTTTGTCAGACATTCTTTCAAAAGGCTATTTCGGGGTAGTGGCGGCGGGGG
>JBGPZS010000305.1:0-5222 GCA_041493865.1 Terriglobia bacterium | reverse complement strand
CCTCATATCGGACTGTTCCGTCACCGGAGATTGAAAGTTGATAGGTTGGACCACCGCCCATAGGGTCTCCCCGGTGGAGTGTGACGGTTACATCTTGAAGATCTTTGACCTCGGGAAAGTATTGTTGGCCTGATCCAATTTGGGCAGACACAACGGCGGCCCACAAAAACACAGCAACGCAAATCGAAGCTGCTTTGCCTCGCGGCCGACGGTGCACCCTTGCCAGCCTCAGTGCGCCACGCGTCCCCAGGCGTAAAACGCGGAAAGCAGGATCAATTCCAGGGTTGCCAGCGCGTAGAACACGATTCTTACTCGTTTATTGATCGCCATGACTGTTGAACGGCCGCCACGGCCCGTCCTTGCAGGATAATTACTTAAGTTTTGTAAACAGCCGATCAGGCTGTTATCTGGATCAACCGCTGCTACCGGTATTTCTAAGGGTTTTGCCGGTGTTTCCTGGCTGTTCACCCCCTAGATTCATCCAGTTTTAGCTGATTGCGGCAGGCTGGGAACCGTCATATAATCCGTATCCTCTGGACGCTTCTCTAGTATCAGGCTGGTGTAAAAGGTGTTTGGCCTTCAGTGAGGTGGCGCAAGCCGCCGGAAACTGATATCTAGAGTGTAACCCGATGAAAAAGCACCTATTTACCATCCTGATCGGCGCCACGTCGATGGTAGCTGGCAGCCCAGCCCGTGCGCAGAGCATCGTAGCCACTCACGATGCCTACGGCCACACTGTCTGGGTCGCCGGTGACGAGGCCAAGCCTCAACCGAAACCGCAAAGCCAGCAGCCAGCAGTCAACTCAACCGCGCAGCCTGTTTCCAGCGAGGAGACGACCGCCTCACGCTATAGCGGACTTGTTTACTGGAGCAATAAAGAACACCGCTGGAAGCCCGTTCCTCTGGCGTCGTCCGCCACCATGAAAGCGGCGCGCCGTGCGGCCCAGGAAGTGAATGACATGGTCTCTGTGCCGATGAGCCAAAGCGAGAGCAGGGCGCTGAAGCATGCACAGCCGGTCAACCTGGGATCGGAAAACCTGACCATGGTCCGTCCGGTTGATTCAGGGGCCGTGGACAAGGCGATTGAAACCGCGGCGCAGCGCCATGGCGTGGATCCTAACCTGGTTCGCGCGGTGGTCAAGGTGGAATCGAACTACAATCCGCGGGCGGTTTCACGCAAAGGCGCCATGGGACTGATGCAGCTCATGCCCTATACCGCAAAGTCGCTCAACGTGGATAACGCTTTTGATCCCCACCAGAACATTGATGCCGGCGTTCGCCACCTCAAGAGCCTGCTGGAAAACTATAATGGAAACGTGGAACTCTCGCTGGCGGCTTACAACGCCGGCAGCGGAGCGGTGAGGAGAAACGGCGGCATTCCTCCGTTCCGCGAAACGCGCGACTACGTGAAAAAAATCACGGATATCTACCACGGATCGGCCTTGCGGCCACGGCTGATAGAGACCCGTGACGCGGAAGGACACCGCGTCTTTTCCAACAACGATTAGCGCGGCTTCGGGTTTATTCTGTAGGTGCTTTGAAGATTGTCGTAATGAACATCGGACCCTTGAACTACTCGAGAAAGTATTACTCGGGAAAGAACTACTCGGGGAAGACCCTATCGAGGAAAACGTTCGCCTGCGCTCTGGCCTGCCTGCTGTTGGCGCCGGTAAGCACTTTTGCGCGTACGGTACAGCAAAAGAAACAAGCGGCACGCGCGCAGTTTGAGTCCGCCGAAAGTCTGCGTGAGGCCCTTGACGCCAAGCCTGAAGCGCAACGCACCCGCCACGATTTCCAGAAAGTAATGGATGCTTACCGCAAGGTCTATTACACCGCGCCAACGTCGGCGAAGGCCGATGAGAGCGTGCTTGCCGTGGCCGAGTTGCTGGACGACCAGGGACGCATTCTTAACGACCCAAAGAGCTTCAAAGATGCGATTGGCCAGCTGGTTTTCCTGCGCCGCGAATATCCAGGAAGCAAACACCGCGCTCAGGCCCTGTTTACCATCGCGGAAATCTACCGCGACGACCTGGATGACGGCAAACAGGCCAAGGCCACGTTTGAAGATTTTATAAAGCATTATCCCGGCAACTCGCACGCGCAGGAAGCGCGCAAAGCGATTGCGGAGATCGACAATCCGTCAGCGGCCAGGAGTCCGTTCAAGGCCAGAGCGCCAAAGCGCGAACGCCCGGCCAGACTGAAGACGTTGCGCGCGGCGGAAGATGCTCCCAAAGCCCCGGCTGATGATGAAACCGCGGCTGTGCCGGCGCAGCCGCAGCAGCAGGATGTTACTGCCATCAGCACAGATTCTCAAGCGCACCGTCTGCCCCGGCTCACCGGCATTCGCCACTGGTCCACCGGCGATTACACGCGCGTTGCCATCGATCTGGAGCAGGAAGTGAAATATCAGGCCGGGCGCGTGCCCCATCCTGACCGGATCTTCTTCGATCTCTATGGCACCAAGCTGGCCTCTGATCTGGTGGGCAAGAGTTTCGAAGTGGAAGCCGGCTTCCTGCACAAGATCCGCGTTGCCCAGTACAAGCTCAATATGGCGCGCGTGGTGCTTGATGTTGACGATGTCGCGGAGTATTCCGCGTTCCTGCTGCCCAATCCTTACCGGCTGATCATCGATATTCACGGCAAGCTCCCGCCCACCAAAGTGGCCGGCAACAAGGAGCCCAAGCCGGCCCCGCAGGAAACCAAAGCGAGTGCGCAGGAGACAAAGCAGTCGGTAGACGACGCCGCCTCCGGGCATGACGTTACCGTTACCAGCATCAAACCACCGGAGACCAAACAGTCGCCGCCAAAGCCTGCCGGCAACGCCGCTGCCGCCATTCAAAAAGCAGAAGCAAGTAAATCCGGCCCTCTCAAGGGCCAGGGCAAGGATAAAGACAAGGACAAGGAACGGGTGGTCACAGAGACACCGGCCGAGCTTGCCAAAGTAGTCGCGCCGAAGATCGTCATCGATGAGGGCGGAATGGAAGACTCTGGCCGCGCATCCGGCCAGCCCACCAGCGGGCCCACTTTTGAGTCCATCGCGCCCAAAGAATCCAGCAGGAACAAGAAGAAGAGCGCCGAACCAACCACCCGTGCCTCAGCGGCTGCCACGACCACGACTCACACGGCCGCGCCCACAGCTTCCGGTGAGCGGTCACTGATCCGCGCTTTGGGCCTCAAGATCGGCAAGATCGTTGTCGACGCCGGCCACGGCGGCCATGACACAGGGACCATCGGCCCCAACGGGCTGGAAGAAAAAGACCTGGTGCTGGATGTGGCGCTGAAGCTGGGCAAGCTTCTGGAAGACAAACTCGGGGCAGAGGTCGTTTACACGCGGGACGATGACACCTTTATTCCGCTGGAGACGCGCACCGCCATCGCCAACAAAGAACAGGCGGACCTGTTCATCTCCATTCACGCCAATTCGTCGGACGATCCTTCAGCGCGTGGAGTGGAAACGTATTACCTGAACTTCACCAGCCGGGCTGACGCGCTGGAAGTGGCGGCGCGTGAAAACGCGGTGTCTGAAAAGTCGATCCATGAGCTGCAAGACCTGGTCAAGAAGATTGCGCTGAAAGAGAAGATTGGCGAATCGCGCGAATTCGCCTTTGACGTCCAGCGCTCTCTTTATTCGGGCCTGAGCGCCAAGAGTCCGAACCTGCGCAATCGCGGCGTGAAGAAGGCGCCGTTCGTGGTGCTGATCGGCGCCAATATGCCGTCCATCCTTGCCGAAATCTCTTTTGTCAGCAACCCTGATGATGCCAAAAAGTTAAAGACCAATGATTACCGCCAGCGCATTGCCGACTCGCTCTACAAAGGCGTTGCCAAGTACGTGAACAGCCTGAGCGGGATCAAGGTGGCCTCCAGGAACAGCGGCTCCAATGCTGAAGGCGATCGCACGACCTCAGTAGCAGCCGCGAAGTAATTTCCCCCGGCCTTCAGCCCGCGCACTCTTTGAGGTCTGGTGGGACCCATTTCTCCCTCGCTTCCTGCGAATTCATTCGCTCTCGACTGTAGTGCTCAAAGGGAAGATTTTTGTCGTTGAGCTGTTCCTTTATCTTCCTTGCAGATCCTGCCAGGCACAAGCTGCGATCAAGACGCGTCTGCACCTGTTGCAGCCAGAACCGGGTCAGCGTCTCGTGATACCCGCTCAGTCCATGATGTGCGGCAAACCGTTTCAGGGTGGTGCACATGCGGTCCGCCGCAGCTTCAAGGCCGGTCGTGTACAAATAAAACACGGCCACGGTCAGGTGGTCGCGGTGATGAAACTCTTCTTTCGGCAACAGGCAGCGCTCAAGCCGGTCGACCAGGGTAAGGATCTCGGCATCGGTCATAGATGGACTCCAAAGAAAAACGCCCGCCGGCAAATAAACCGACGGGCGTGATTTGTGTTCAACTTCAGAATAACCGAGAATTCGCCAGGAATCAAGCGCGCAGGGTCGATCTGAAATAAAGGCCGCTAAAGCTTCCCGGCCTCGCGCCACTGCCGCACTTCATCGTCGACGGAAAACAAATGTCCCGCGTCCTGGCTGAACCGGCTTTCAAGCAGCTGGGCGTGTTTCTCCAGAGGAACCTCTTCGTAGCTGCCGCCCTGAATGAAGCCGCTGACGTAGCGTACAGCAAACTCTTTAACTCCCATCT
Source organism: Terriglobia bacterium (assembly GCA_041493865.1). Taxonomy (GTDB): domain Bacteria; phylum Acidobacteriota; class Terriglobia; order Terriglobales; family Acidobacteriaceae; genus Angelobacter. The sequence goes on along the minus strand of JBGPZS010000305.1, from coordinate 584 downwards.
GCGCATACTGCACAACGTGGACCAGTTCATGGAAGAGCAGCGCATCAGAGAACTCTTCGTGGGAAACCACTACGTCCACGAAGGTGATCGCCGTCATTTCAGCGAAGTCCGGCAGGTTGCGGATGCCTATCATCTTGGCCATGGAATACATGGATGGATTAGGCACGCGGGCGCCACGCAGGACGCAGAGTCGCGCGCTGTGCAGGACCTCTCCCGGAAAGAAAGGCTGCATCGCACTGCGCTGGGCTTCGGTCAGTGGCACGGCCTGCGGCGCAAACTTCGTTCTGCTGCCGGTGATGTAATCCTCAACCACGGTGGCCACTTGAGAGATCATTGCAGGCGAGAGATTGGAAAGGTCCATGAGGGAATTGGTAAATGGTTAATTTGGTAATTTGGTGAACTTAGAGCTTAACAGAACAACGCTTTGTGTTGGGCCGCGAATGTAGTTGAGCAATTTGTGGCAAAAAATAAAGGGTCCGGCCTTATACCGGACCCATTGACTCATTTACCAAATTGCCCAATTTGAGCCGGGTTGCAGGCGTGAGCCTGCAGGCGAAATCCTGAGCGATCAGCGAAGGATCTTT
>JBGPZS010000328.1:0-4943 GCA_041493865.1 Terriglobia bacterium | reverse complement strand
AAGCCTCTGAAGCTGGCTGCCGATGAGGCCTCCTTGCAATGCACGGCCTGCGGCCGTATCTATCCCGTGCGCGACGGTATTCCCATGCTATTTGTCGATTAAGCCTTACGGTGCAATAGGATGCAGCATTTCGGATGCCCCAGAAATCGTGGTCGGGAGGAAAGCCTCGTAGGCAGCTAAACAGCCTGTTCTTGAGCGCAAACCACAGAGCCGCTCAAGCAACTTCAACCGCCGCTTCTATCTTCAGTGTTCGCAAGTAATCGGCGAAGGCAGGCCCTAGATCGGCGCGCTTGAGAGCAAACTCTACCGTTGCTTTCAGGAAGCCCAGCTTGTCTCCTGCATCGTGGCGCTTGCCCTCAAAGGTATAACCGTAGATTTTCTCGCCTGCAGTGAGCAGTCCGCGAAGCCCGTCCGTCAATTGCAGCTCACCGCCGGCGCCGAGGGGGGTATGTTCCAACGTCTCAAAAATGGTGGGGGTAAGAATGTAACGGCCAATAATCGCCAGGTTGGAGGGCGCTTCTTCCAGTTTGGGCTTTTCCACCAGGTTGCGGACATCAAACGCGCGGCCCTGGAACTTGCCTTCAATCCTCTGTGCGTCGAGCACGCCATATGAAGAGATAGCCGGACCATTGACTTCCTGGGTAGCGATGATCGAGCACTGCGACTCTTCAAACACCTCCATCATCTGCTTCAGGCACGGCTTAGGCGCGTCAATCACGTCATCCGCCAGTAGCACGGCGAAGGGCTCATTGCCGACCAGTTCCCGCGCCATCAGTACGGCGTGCCCCAGGCCCATGGCTTCCTTCTGCCGCACGTAAGCCACGTGGATCATGTCTGAGATCTGGCGAACGATTGACAGCAGGTCTTTCTTGCCGCGTTCTTCCAGCATCTTTTCCAGCTCGTAGCTGACGTCAAAGTGGTCTTCAATCGCGGTTTTGCCCCTGCCCGTGATGATGATGATCTGGTCGCAGCCCGAGGCAAGCGCCTCTTCAACGCCATACTGGATAATGGGTTTGTCCACCAGCGGCAGCATTTCCTTGGGCTGTGCTTTGGTGGCGGGAAGGAAACGCGTGCCCAGTCCGGCAGCGGGAAAGACGGCCTTGCGAACTCTCATTTTCATCTGTGATTCCTGAATACCGCATTTGTTGGATGCAGAATTTTAGCAGTTTGCAATGGGCCGGGGGAGGCCTACAGCACGGGACTCCCCTCCCCGATCATCAGGCCGCGTATCAGCTTGATAGGTGGAAAGCCCTGTTTCAAGAACTCGTTGTGGAATTGCTCTAGAGAATACCTGGCTCCCATCTTCTTTTTGTAGTCGGCCCGCAGTTTCAGGATTTCCAGCTTGCCCAGCGTGTAATACAGATAGGTTGCGTCAGAAGTGCCGCGCTTGGTTTCCCTGAGGCCGTTCAAGTGGGATTGATAGCCTTCCTTCTGAAAGAATTCCACACCCTGGTCAAAGGTCATCTTTCCGGTGTGCATCTCGATTCCGACGATGAAGCGCGCATTGCGCAAAAGCGCGTCTTGAAGCTGGCCGAGACGGAGCTTCAAAAAGGCCGTATCGTGCTCCAGATCAACTCCCGGAGTGCGGCCGTATCCCTCATCCAGCATCATCTGCTCGCCGTAATGGGCCCAGCCTTCCGCGTTGGAGCTGCAACCCAACAGCTTGCGCACTTTGGATGGCGCGTCTGGCACCCACAAAAATTGCGTGTAATGCCCGGGATAAACTTCATGCACCGCGGTGGAGATGATGAGCCCGCGGTTGAAGCCGACCATGTGTTCTTCCACCTGCTGCTGCGTCCAATTGGGCTCGGGCAGGGTGACGTTGAAGAAGGCTTCCTTGGCGATTTTCTCAAACGGGCCGGGCGTGTCCATGGAGGCGAAAGTGAGCGCGCGCCCGAAGGGCGGAGTCTCTTCCACGATTGGCAGCACCTCAGACGGCAGCCGGACGATGTGGTGCTGAGCAAGGAAATCCTTCAGCCCGCCTAAAGTATCGCGGAACGTCTGCAAGAGTTTGTCCGGCGCGGGATGATCTTTTTCCAACTCTGCCAGGATCTGCGCCGCGGTCTTATTGGGATCGATTTTGGCTGCTGTATCCTTGAATGCCTGCTGGTTCAGGCGCAGGTTGGCCATGCCGATCTCCAGCAAACGGTCCAGGGGAATGTCGACGTATTCGTCATACAGCAGCTTCCTGCGATAGTTGTCCGCGCCGATGCGGAAGTCACCGTGCGTCCGCGGTTTCAGGTCTTTTTGCAGCCATTCCTGGTAACTCTTGAGCTCGTCCATCACCTTCTGGTTGCTGGCGTGGAACTGTGCCAGCAACGCCTGGTCTTTCACGTCCTTAAACGCCTCCGGAACATCCTTCTGGAAAAAGCTGATAATACCGGGGATCTGTTCCAGGGCAACGTCGACGTAGATCGGCGGGGGGGTCTTCAAGTTCTGGCGTGCTGCCTGGAAGACCGCAGGGACCTGCTTTTCGCGCGCGATGACCGATTTAAGCCGCTGCGCCGGTGGAGCAAAAGTCCGCGCCATGATTACGAAGATGGAGTTGGTGATGTTGGAAGAATATATATCCGGGTTTTTCTCCCAGGGGCGGATGTTTTCCAGCGTCAGCAGCCGGGCATTGATGTCATTCAGCAGGAGCCACTGGTCCACCCGCTGCGCCGCGGAAAGCTGTTGCAGGTCAACCTTGCCCACCAGTTTCTGAAAGTCCTTCAGAGTGGCTACCTGCTTGTCCAGGGATGCGCGGGAGTAATCCTCCAATTGATTGTCATACTGGTGGAACCCCGCCGCCGTGCCTTGCGTGGGATTGAATTTGAAATAGAACTCGTCAAAATACTGGTCGCCGAGCAGGGTAAAGGTTTTGTCGATGTCTGTGGCAGGCGCTGCGGCCTTGTGTTGGGCTTGAGTGGTCAACCCTGCCATAAGCACGGCGAAGAGCGGGATTAGTTTCACAACGGTCTCCATCAAAAAATGTTGGTGTTTCTTCTTAATTGACAGTTCATAACTTGGACTCACCGCGTGTCTTCCAGGTGAGCATGTGTCTGTGGCTACACCGGACCACCGCGACGCAAGGAATAGAACTGGCAACGATCGCCCAGGGAATGCAGGCCGTTACGCTATCTTTGCACGTAGACGGTGCCGCCCTTCATCACCATGACCGGGCTCTGCAGCACAGTCACGTCCTTCAGCGGGTCACCGTTCACGGCGATGATATCGGCAAACTTCCCCTGCTCCAGCGTGCCAATGCGGTCTGTCCATCCCAACAGGTCAGCAGCATTCACCGTGGCTGTCTGGATGGCCTGCAGCGGCGTCATGCCCATTTGCAAATAGACAGCGAATTCGTGCGCGTTGAGCCCGTGCGGATAAACCGCCGCGTCAGTGCCGAAGGCGACTTTTACGCCGGCATCGAATGCGCGCTTCAGGTTCTGCCGGCTGACCGAGGTGACCGCTTTCATCTTTTCCGCATACATGGCCGGCAGGCCGATTTTGGCGGCGTTCTCGCGCATCCAGTCGCCCAGGTATTGTGTGGGCACAAGATATGTTCCGTGTGCTTTCATGATTTTGATGCCGTTGTCGTCGATGTAAGTACCATGTTCGATGGAATCCACGCCGGCCTCGCTGGCCCAGGCAATACCCTGTGCGCCGTGGGCGTGCGCCGCGACTTTGCGTCCCAGGCGATGCGCATCGGCCACAATGGCCTTCATCTCTTCCAGCGTGTACTGTGAAGCACGCGGGTCGTCGCCCTTGCTGAGCACGCCGCCGGTAGCGCAAATTTTGATCACATCGGCGCCATACTTGATGATCTCACGGACTTTCTGCTGTACGTGCTCAATGCCGTCAGCCGTGCCGTCAGCTTTGGCATGCCATTCATAGGGCAGCAGGTTCTGGTCGCAGTGGCCGCCGGTAATCGAAAGCGCCGGACCGCTGGCCAGGATGCGCGGGCCGGGTACCATGCCTTCATTGATGGCATCGCGTAACGCGACATCGGTATAGCCGCTGGCGCCCAAGTTGCGCACTGTGGTGAAGCCGGCCTCAAGGGTGATGCGCGCATTCTTGGCCCCGATCAGCGCTTCTTTGGGGATGGAGATGGCCAGCTCCTGGTAGCCAAAGTTGGGATCGAAAGTGAGGTGCGTGTGGACATCGATGAGTCCGGGCAGGAGCGTAGCGTCGCCGAGATTGATGACTCTGACTCCGGATGACAGAGTCTGGCTCTGCACTGCCCCGGCGGCCGTGGGTCCGATGCTCTCAATTTTGTCGCCAACCACCGTGACAGTGACGTTATCCAGCATCTTGCCGGTCTTCACATCCAGCAGGTGCGCGGCATAGACGAGTGTTTTCTGCGGTGTAGCGGTTGCTTGTGGCTGCTGGGCTGCCAGCGAAATACAGCCAGTAAGTAAGAGAATGACGCTAATTTTGAGTTTCATGGTGGAAGGAGCGGATTATAGCAGGCCCATTTCGTTGACTCGTTCAAACGCCCAACTCAATTCAAGACCTGCCTGCTCCGTCTCCTGGTCCCGACAGGAACCATTGATGGAACTCTGCCCGAATGAACTGCTTTATGCCATCGCTTCCGGTCAGGCGCCAACACAGTCTATCTGTTTGCTCCAGCACGATGCTGATGGCGAAGAATGGACAGCAGGCGTGCTCCAGGGGCGTAACCTCCATTAGCGCCATGTAGGTCGCGGGATTGTAAGGAAATTCAAATTCATAACCCTGATCTGATTCCCGTACGCCGACTAATGATGACTGCAGCGCTTGAGCGAGTTCCTGGTGTCGTTGCCGTTGTTCCGCTGTTAGCGCCGTCATGTCACACGCAAATTGGGTCATGCAGTCTCACTTGAATAGGGCAGCCTGCTATTTCGCTTGCAACCAGGTCTGCGCCACTACGTCAGGACTCAGTTCGCGCAGCAAACCATTGAGCTGGTCGATCACGGCTTCAGGTT
>JBGPZS010000096.1:0-10428 GCA_041493865.1 Terriglobia bacterium | reverse complement strand
GGCAAGACGTGCATACTGAGAAATCTCTGGCCACGGTGCTGGCGGAAACCAAAGAAGAACTGAAGGAATTCGTGTCGACGCGGCTGGAAATGTTGAGCGCAGAGCTGCGCGAGAAGGTCCGCACCTGGAAGCAAGCGATTCCGTTTCTCCTCATCGCGGCAGTGCTGCTTGTTACCGGCTGGATTGCGCTAACCTTCACGCTGATCGCCTTGCTGCACGTCGCGTTCATCGCCAGCGTTTATTCCTGGTTTTTTGCAGGCTTGGTTGTCACTGTCTTTTATCTGGTGGTCGGGGGCCTGGTGGGCTGGTTCGCCTATCGTGAACTGACTGCAACCGGCTTGAAACCCACCCGGACCCTTGAGGTCCTGAAGCAGGACCAAATTTGGATGAAAAACGAAGCGAGGACCACATGACCGCCGGAGTTCCTGTAGAAGTGCTGGAAAGACGCGCTGCCGAGCAACGCCTGCAACTCCACAACACAGTGGTGGAGTTACGGCAAACGGTCCATGAGCGCCTTGACGTTAAACGGAACGTAAGGAACCACTGGGGGGCCGTGGCAGGTGTACTGGCAATTGCCGGGCTGGCCCTGGGTTACGCTCTGACCGGCATTTTCACGTCCGACTGAAACTTCTAACAGCTTACTGGCCCTGAAACTTCTAACAGCTTACTGGCCCGGCCAGGCCGGGCAAAATGGTGTCGGGGGTGCCGTAAAGTTGGGCATGCCGGTGCCAGCGCCTTTCACCAGCTCTCGGCTCTCCGCAGCTTAAGGTCCTGAGGTCGTACTGACCATTGACGGACCGGAAGGGCCGTATGGTTGATTCGCCATCTGCGTGGACGAAACGCACGATGCAGGCCATAGGCCTGACCGTCACGGCGATCAGCGTGGCGGTGCTGATCGGCTGGTACATCCATTTCATTCCACTCATCCAGATAGTCCCTACTCAGACGCCCCAGCATCGCATGACTGCCCTGGGATTTCTATTGAGCGGCTGCGCTCTCATTTTTGCCGCCACGGGCGGCAAATGGGCCACCAGGGTTCTGGCACTCGCTGTGTTCATTCTGGCCGTGGTCGTTTGTCTGGAATACGCACTGGGCGCGGACTTTGGCATAGACGAGTTCCTGGGACGCGACTACGTGAAGGTGCGGACTTCACATCCCGGCCGGATGTCGCCTGTGTCGGCCTTCTGCTTTATAGGCGGCAGTCTGGCGCTGCTGGTGGCATCAAGCAGCAGACCGGTCCGATTCGCTTCAACCATCGTCGGGGTACTGGCCTCGATGCTCATCGCAGTGGGGACGGTGAGCATTCTGGGATATTTGCTGGTGCACACGGAAGCATACGGATGGGGCCCCTTTACCCGCATGTCACCGCAAACTTCGGCCGCCTTTGCCTTGCAGGGCGCGGGACTCATGGCCTGGGCGTGGCAGGAGAGCCGGGCAAGGAACGGCACACCTGCGTTGCTGCCGCTGATCCTGGGAGTGGGCATGGCCATCGGAGCACTCGGTGTGTGGCAGGCGCTCATGACGCATGAAGAGAGCCAGATGCCACTGCTTTCAGGCATCAACCTGGCAGGCGACCTCCTGAGCGCACTGCTCGTGGCGGTTGCCGTGGCACAAACGCAGCGGGCGCGGAAACGCAGCCGGGAGTTGCAGGAAAGCACTGCATTGCTGCAGCAACTCTTTGAGGTGGCCCCCGACGGCCTGGTGATGACGGACAGCCGGGGCGCCATCGTCCGCGTCAACGCAGAAGCGGAAAGGATCTTTGGCTACGCGCGAGGCGAGCTGCTTGCTCAACCGATAGACCGCCTTATTCCGGAGAAGCTCCGCGACCTTGACCACACCCACGGCGAGGACTACCTCGATTTTCCGAGGACGCGGCCGGCTCGGGCGCGCCAGCTACTTGCCAGGCGCAAGGACTTGAGCGAATTTCCCGTAGAGACCGCGCTGAGCCCCGTGCAATCGGGAGGCGAAACACAGATACTTGCGGTGGTGCGAGACATCACCGACCGCAAGGTTGCGGAGGAGGCCCTGCGCCAGAGCGAAGAGCGCTTCCGCAGCGTATTTGAGCAAGGCCCCATCGGCATCGCCTTGGTGGGAATGGACCGCCGCATGATGATGGTCAACCCAGCGTACTGCCGGATGCTGGGGTACTCGGAAAAAGAGTTGACCAACATAACGCCTCTCGACATCACGTATCCGGGCGACAAGGAATTGAGCGCAAGCCTGATAGACCACCTCTTCCGTCGCGATTTTCCCGTGGGCAAGATGGAGAAGCGGTATGTAAGGAAGAACGGCGAAATTATGTGGGCAAGCCTGACTGCCTCCGTGGTCCGCGACCGGGAAGGCATACCGCTGTACAGCGTGGCCCTGATAGAAGACATTACCGAGCGCCGGCACGCGGAAATGGAGCTGCGGCTAGGCAATGAGATCTTTGCCAACATGGAAGAGGGAGTGTGCCTGGTCCGAATCGAGGATGGCGTTATTGTTCACGCCAATCCCAAGTTCGAAAAGATGTTCGGCTACGGTCCGGATGAACTTACGGGAACAGAAGTTGTGAAGATCAACGCTGACGCCCCACGGCATCCGGAAGAGGTAGCGGAGGAGATCAGAGCAGAGATAAAACGGTCGGGCGCGTGGCGCGGAGAAATCCTGCACCACCGCAAGGATGACACACCCTTCTGGTGTGGCGTGACCGTTTCGATTTTCCGTCATCCCGAGTTTGGCGACGTGGGGATATCGATCCATCAAGACATCACGGAGCTCAAGCGCGCACAGGAAACCTTGCGCGAAAGCGAAGAACGCTTCCGCGGCATATTCGAGCAAGGTCCCATCGGGGTAGCCCTGCTGGGAACGGACCACCGGATGACCAAAGCCAACCCGGCATTCTGCCGCATGCTGGGTTACTCGGAAGCGGAACTGGCCAGGATGACGCCGCTCGACATGACGCATCCGGACGATCGGAACTTGTGTGGGAGCCTGCTTGAACGCCTCGACAAAGGCGAGATTCCGGTCTGCACCATGGAGAAGCGCTATGTGAAGAAGAGCGGTGAAATCATGTGGATAAGCCTGACCGCCTCCGTGATTCGCGACCGGGAAGGCAGGCCGGTGCACGGGCTGGGTTTGATCGAAGACATCACTGAGCGCAGGCAGGCAGCACAGAAACTGGCGGAGCAGGCAGCCTTGCTGGACCTTGCCCACGACGCCATCATCGTGCGCGACCTGGAGGGCCGGATCGTTTTCTGGAACCGCGGGGCCAAGGACACCTATGGATGGTCCGCGGAGGAAGCACAAGGACGTGTGAAGCACGAGCTTCTGCAAACCAGGTTCCCCATTCCACGCCAGGAAATTGAGGCCGCAGTACTAGGACAGGGACGCTGGGAGGGTGAACTCGAGCAAACCACGCGGGACGGCAAAAAGATTGCTGTGGCCAGCCGCTGGTCACTGCGGCGGGATGAACATGGGGATCCGGCCGCACTCCTGGAGATCAATCGCGATATCACTCACCGCAGGCGCGCAGAAGAGGAGTTGCACACTCTGAGCGAACGGCTGCGGATGGCCACGAGAACTGCCTCCATCGGCATTTGGGACTTGGACCTGCGCACCAACATGACTGTTTGGGATGACACTCTATTTGATATGTTCGGCATTCCAAAAGTAGTGCCCATGGCGTATGAAGAATTTTCCCGTCGAGTGCACCCTGACGACCTGCCCACTGTACGCGCTTCGATAGAAAGGACCATCCAGGGAAAGACGCAAGACTTTGTGGAGTTTCGGATCATCCGGCCGGATGGTTCTGTGCGGCATATCTCCGCGGCCGAAGGAGTCGTGCTGGACGAGCCTGGAAATGCAGTTCGCATGGTGGGGACCGCGATGGACATCACCCGGCGCAAGCAGATGGAGGCGCAGATCGACGCCAATAAAGAACAGTTGGTGACTTCCGCGCGGCTTTCTGCACTGGGCATGATGGCCGGCGGCATAGCCCATGAAATCAATAATCCTCTTGGCATCATCCACGCGCTGGCAAGCGATCTTATACACGTGGTAAAGGAAGAAGGCGCGGCGCCGCCTGGTATGGTGGCACGCAACAGCACGCGCATCCGCGAGACCTCCGACCGGATCGCCAGGATCATAAAAAGCTTGCGCCAGATCTCGCGTGAAGGCTCGAGCGACAAGCTACAGCCCGCGCCCATCAGCAAGATCCTGGAAGAAACGCTGGAGGTCTGCAGCGCGCGGTTCAAAGCCAATGCGGTGAAACTGCTGCTGCCCGAGCGCATTCCCGAGTTGAGCGTCCAGTGCCGTGAAGTACAGATTGCACAGATCCTGCTGAACCTGCTGCAAAACGCGTTTGATGCTGTTGTGGAACAGAACGGCGAACGATGGGTACGGCTGGACGTTGCATCCCGCAACGATTCAGTCGTGATCTCAGTGACGGACAGCGGGCCGGGCATTCCGCCCGAGCTGCGGCCGCGGATCATGGAGCCCTTCTTTACCACAAAACCCGTGGGGAAAGGCACAGGACTGGGCCTGAGCCTGTCAAAAAACATTGCGGAAGAACATGGGGGAAGGCTTGAATTTGGCGAGGAGAACGGCAGAACATGCTTTTCCCTGGCCCTTCCCGTGGTGCGAGAAGCCGAGGCGGTATGGAACTAAAGCAAGCTTCGATTCTCCTTGTGGATGACGAGCCCTTCCTGCGCGAGATCATGGGGGAGTGGCTGGCGCGCGTAGCGGGTCAGGTGTTCTGCGCCGAAGACGGGGCGGAAGCACTCAAGATTCTGGCGGCCAACAAGATCGATCTGATCCTTTCAGATGTCCGCATGCCGGTCATGGACGGCATCTCTCTGCTCAAGAACGTCAAAAAGGCAGGGGCGCGCACACCGGGCGTTATTTTCATTACCGGGTTCAGCGACGTTCCGCTGCGGGAAGCCTACGACATGGGCGCTGAAGCCATTCTGGAGAAACCAATCACACGGGAAGAACTGCTGAACATAGCGCAGCGCGCTCTGGCTGAAGCCGGTGAGCTGTGGCGGGGGCCTCCCGGAACTGCGCCAGAGATAAAGCTGAAAATCACGTTTGACAGCCTGACGGGCGCGCTGCAGGAAAAGCGGATCGCGTTTGGCCGCAGGGGCTTCTGCATTGATACACCCCATGGCCTGAGCAAAGGACCCGTGGAATTTGCGGTGGAATTCAGAGATGACCGCCTGGTTCTGTCGGGCCAGGGGGTGGTCCGCTGGATCGCCCCCGAAGAGAGCAAGGCGGGGATCGAGATCACTTGCCTTGACGACGCCAGCCGGACCTGGGTGGTCGATCATGTGGAACGAAGCAAGCCGCTCGCTTTTATTCCGGCCTTTGCCGGACTGGACAGCTCGCTCCAGACCGATGGTATTCAGGTCAGGCAAGGAAAGATCCGCTGTTAAGCGTAACGTATGAAACCACTTGGGGACTGGGGCCACCACCCTGTAATTACCGCACCGGCCCTGGGTTGCATACTGACTGTTTTTACGCCCGACAGAGGTCCTAACAGCTTACGACCCGGCTCCGGCGCTTGCCGTACCCGCTCAGCCATTGTATTTGCATCGATCTGTTGGTCAGGCTGTCTCAAACCTGTTGTTTAACTTGATGAATCATCTACTCTGCCTTGCGGTTTCGTGGTATAAACCTGATTCACCGTCTTTTTCCGCCATCCAAAAATGGCCCTTTTCGGGTTGGGGCACTGTTGAGGAGTAGTGAATGTCAGAAGAGGCTAGAACAGGGAAACGGTTTCCGCTGGAACTGCCGATTAAAATCCACGGTAAGGGCGGCGACGATAGCGCCACTACCGGGAACATGAGCGCCGCAGGTGTTTACATTATGGCCGATCTGGATCTGGCTATTGGCTCCAACATTGAGTTCGACATAACTTTGCCGGCCAAGGTGCTGGGGACGCCGGGCGACGTGGAAGTCCACTGTACCGGACGCGTGGTGCGGAAAGACGCGAGCGCGGCGGCAGCCGCCGGCGCCAACTCCAATTCCACCAGCAAACGCAAGAAGAAGAACGGAGTGGCTTGCGTGATCGACCAGTACAAATTCATCCGTAAGAGCAAAGGGGCCAAGTAAATGCTGAAGATCATTTTGGCTGACAACCAGGCAATCTTCCGCACGGGCGCGGCCAAAGTCCTGGCCGTCGAAGATGACTTGCGTATTGTGGCGCAGGCGGAGAACACTGAAAAAATGATGATGGCGCTGGAAAAATTCCACGCTACCGTCATGATCTTCGGCGTTGAGACCCACCCCAGCCTTCCCACTGTGGTGGAGACAGCAAGAAAATTCAAGACCAAGCTGGTGGCGATTGCCGAGACCGGACAGGACTCCCGGCACTACCTCACCAACGGCGTGCATGGCGTGATCTACCGCAACGTGAGCGGCGAATCACTGGTGCAGTGCGTGCGCAAGGTGAGCAAAGGCGAAACCTGGGTGCAGGACACGCAGGAAAGCAAAGAGACCGCTGAAAATGACCTGGTGGGAGCACGCGTGCGCGACCGCTTGACGGCCAAGGAACTCAAGATCGTTGCCCTGATCGTACAGGGATACAAGAACAAGGAAATCGCCACACAACTGGGCACGACCGAGCAGGTGATCAAGAATTACCTGCGCAATGTCTATGACAAGATCGGCGTCTCAGACCGGCTGGAGCTGGCGCTGTTTACGATCCACCATCGGATCCTGGCGGAAGCGGCAGCGACTTCGGTAGCCGCAGCAGCACCCGCCCGGTAACACAATCTATGCTGACACGGGTTTTCCTGAACGAGGAAATCCGTGTGCCTGCGAGTGTTTCGATCATCGCCAGGAATTGACATGGCCCATGCACCTCTTTTACGCTGCAGGAGCGCTAAAGGGCGCATCCAGTCCGCGGAAAGGGCCGTGCCCACCTTGAGCAAAACAATCAATTCACGAACTTTCTTTCAGCCTGACCCGGGCGGACTCCAGGCGCAACCACGAAAGGAAGATCGTTATGGATGCCAGAGAATTACCCGCTCGGCCCAACCTTGAACAATACAAGAAACAAGCCAAAGAACTTCAAAAAGCCTATCGAGCCGCCGACATGGAAGCGATGCGCCGTGTCCGCAGAAATCATCCGCGTTTCCGCAAACTTTCAGAGGCCGAGTTCCGCAGCGCAACGTTTGCCCTTGCCGATGCGCAACTGGTGATCGCCCGCGAGCACGCATTTGAGAGCTGGCCGAAATTTACCGTCTATCTGCAAGATTTGTCGCGCAAGGACTCCCCGGTTTCGACCTTCGAGTCCGCGGCAGACGCGGTTGTTGCCGGCGACCTGGACACGCTCGCCCGTCAGTTGCGCGAAGATCCGGCGCTGATTCGCGCGCGTTCGTCGCGCGGGCATCAATCCACACTTCTTCACTACATATCGGCCAATGGCGTCGAGGACTTTCGCCAGAAAACTCCCAAGAACGCCGTTGCCGTGGCCAAACTGTTGCTTGAAGCAGGAGCTGAAGTGGACGCGGAAAATCATGACTACGGTGGCGGCGGCACGGCGCTGGGGCTTGTGGCCACAAGCTGCCATCCGGCGGCGGCCGGTGTGCAAATCGCGCTGCTGGAGACATTGCTGGAAGCCGGCGCATCGCCTGAGGGACGTCCGGGAGGATGGAAGCCGCTAACGGCGGCCCTGGCCAATGGCCGGGGAGACGCGGCCGAGTATCTGGCCAGGCATGGCGCACGTCTGGACCTTGAAGGGGCCGCAGGAACAGGCCAGCTCGACGCGGTCAAGACCTTCTTCGCTGAAAACGGCGGCTTGAAGGCAAATGCAACCAGAGCGCAGATGGAGGCGGGGTTCGCCTGGGCCTGTGAATATGGCCGGACCAGCGTAGTCTATTTTCTGCTGCAAAGAGGCCTGCCGGTAGACACCAGGCTCCAGCACGACGGACAAACCGCTCTGCACTGGGCCGCTTATAACGCGCACGTTGCGATAGTGAAGTTACTTCTGGAAAGAAAGGCGCCGGTGAATGTGATCGATAAGACCTATGAGGGGACACCTCTCGGCTGGGCGCTCTATGCGTGGAGCGATCCTCCGCCAGAAGCCGAACGCGGTAACTACTATGAAGTTGTCGCGCTTCTGGTGAGCGCAGGCGCAACCGTGGACCATGAATGGCTGGGGAATCCTGACCGGGGAAAGCCTATCACGCAAAAAATTCATGCTGACCGGCGCATGCTCGCAGCGCTTCGAGGCGAACCAGACGGAAAATGATCGCAGAAAAGATAACCGTTCAGAAAAACGGGATGCTGCAAAGCCATTCGCGCGGACAGGTGAACTCTAGTGCGATGTCGCGCGTTCGCTGCTCTTCAACAGCTCATTCACGATTGTCACCAGCTCCTCGGGATTGACCGGCTTTTCCAGGTAAAGATCAGCCAGCGGCTCGGCGGCCTGAAACGCTTCCGCAACGTAACCCGACACCACCACCACCGGCATGCTGCTATTGTTCTTGGCAGCCTGGACCACGGCGCGTCCGTTGGCATCGCCCAGCCGCCAATCGGTCACAACGGCGTCATAGGTGTTGCTCTGGAGTTTCTCCATCGCGTCACGAGCGGAAGTAGAGGCAGTTACCGTATGTCCGGCGGACTCAAGGATCGCGCACTTCAAGGTGACTACATGCGGTTCATCGTCGACGCAAAGGATCCTGGCCATATTGGGGCGTCCTTAACGCTGACGCGCTTTTCCGACATCGGGCGCGTCTTCGGAAGAAATGATAGCTGCGGCACAAGGCAGCTAAAGAAGCTGCCCTATTCTCCAGCAGCCACCGTACGAAGTCAAATAATCAGTTCTTTCCTTCTATTTTTATCGTTCCTTCGCCTCTTGCCCGAATCCCTTGCCGGGACCGAAGAGCGTCCCTTTCGGACATTGTCCTTGGAAAACGGACTCAGGCAGAAGATCTTGGCCTGCGACCTTAGACCTCCAGACCAGGCCGGCTGAAGGCTGCGTAAGGGCGCGTGAAATTGTCAGTGGCCAGTCCGGGAATCTGGAAATCCGGGATCTCATGAAGGAATCCCCGGTGTAAAGGAAATCCCGGTACTCCACTCGCGGCGTACCGTACCGGCTCAGGTCAAAATACACTCTGCCTGCATAGACGAAGGCCGCGTTGGTTTGGTTGCCTGCGCCGTCGCCCACCCTCATAAAGCCTTATTACTTATTTTTGCTCCGGCGGCGCCTCGCCCAGTTTTTCCGCTACTGACTTGGCCTGTGTAAACAGCAGCAGGTAATCCGGGCCGCCGGCCTTTGAATCCGTCCCGGACATGTTGAACCCGCCAAACGGGTGCGCACCCACCATCGCTCCAGTGCATTTGCGATTGAAATACAGATTGCCTACGTGGAACTCCTCACGCGCCCGCTCCAGCTTCTCGCGCGACGTGCTATACACCGCGCCCGTCAGCCCAAACTCAGTGTTGTTGGCAATCTCCAGCGCGTGATCGAAATTGCGCGACTTGATCACCGCCAGCACCGGCCCAAAAATTTCTTCCTGGGCAATGCGCGCCGTCGGTGCGATGTCGGCAATCACGGTGGGCTGTATGTAATAGCCGTCGCCCGCTTCCGTCGCCGGGCCACCGCCATGAATCAGCCGGCCTTCTTTCTTGCCGACCTCAATGTAGTCCAGGATGCTCTTCATCGCCTTGTCATTCACCACCGGGCCCATCGCCTTGTTCTCCGTGGGCTCGCCGACCGCGATCTTCGAGACGCGCTCTTTCAGCCGCTCCAGAAACACGTCATAAATCTTTTCGTCCACAATGGCGCGCGAGCAGGCCGAGCACTTCTGTCCCTGGAAACCAAAAGCAGCCTGGGCCACGCCTTCCACAGCCGCGTCAAGGTTGGCATCGGCATCAACCACGATCGAATCCTTGCCGCCCATCTCCAGGATCGTGCGCTTGATCCACTTCTGTCCCGGCTGCGGTTTGGCCGCGCGCAGGTTAATGTCCAGCCCAACTTCCTTCGATCCCGTAAACGCCACAAACCGCGTCAGCGGATGCTCCACCAGCCCGGCGCCGAACGTCGAACCCGACCCGGGGCAGAAGTTCACTACGCCGTCCGGCATGCCGGCTTCCTGCAACACTTCAAAGAACTTCGCGGCAATCGCCGGTGAATCGTGCGACGGCTTCACCACTACGGTGTTGCCGGTCACAATCGCGGCCAACGTCATGCCGGCCATGATCGCGCAGGGAAAATTCCACGGCGGAATCACCGCCGCCACGCCCAACGGGACGTACATCAGCCGGTCGCCTTCGCCCGGAAGTTGTACCGGCGTCTTCGACTGCGCCAGCCGCAGCGCCTCGCGCGCGTAGAACTCGGCAAAATCGATGGTCTCGGCAATATCGGCATCCGCTTCCGCCCAGTTCTTGCCCACTTCGTACACCATCCACGCGGCAAACTCAAATTTGCGCTCGCGCAGCATG
>JBGPZS010000434.1:0-3975 GCA_041493865.1 Terriglobia bacterium | reverse complement strand
GACCGGATTGTTCTTGGCGTCCACCAGCGTCTCCTGCCAATAGACAGGCACTGCGCCGGCAATATGTCCGTCGTTATAGCGTTTGTCGGGGCGCGAATCCACCAGCATGGCGGACTTTGATGGCTGCTCGGAGATTTTTTTCACTTCCTCCATCAGCGCGCGGACCTCGGGATGAACGTGCGGGGTGAAACTTCCGGGGCCGACTTTGGGCTCGTCTTTGGCCAGCGGCCGTTTCTCCGCGCGCCACTCGTCGATGCCGCCATCCAGCAGTGCCGTCTTCTCGCCGTGGCCAAGGTAGTCCAGCGTGTAATAAGTGCGGCCGGCCATGGGATACCAGGCAGTTGTATAAATCACAACGCGCGAGTCATCGCTCACGCCCACCTTCTCAAAAGCCGCTTTCAGCTTTTCCGTCGAAGGCAGCTCAGCATCCTCACCTTCAATGAAATCCGAGAGCGCCAGAAAACGCGCGCCGGGGATGTGGCCGCCATCGTATTCAGAGCGTTTATCGCCCACGTGCAAGATGACCACTTTAGGATCGGTGAGGTGCTCGGCCAGCCATTGCGCGGAGACAATCATCTCCGGATGAGCTGCGCCCGCGCCGGGGTTTGCGAGGGCTGTGGAAGAAAAAGCGGCAAGAAGTACGGCGCTGGCGCCTAAACATCGAAACAATCTGCTAATCGCTGATTTGCTGAACATGGATTTGCTAAACATGCATCTGCTAAACATGGATTTCCGGCCTCCCGCCTATAATCCTCATTCGGGCAAGGTCTTCCGGTATAGGACAAAAGAAAGGTTGCAGCATAATATACAGCCTTGGACTGTGCTCTCGCCCTTTCCGTAAGCCACGAGCATTGATCATTTTGCACCATTTTGCACCATCTCGCACTGTCCGCAAGGGGCCAAACCATGAAGAAACACGTCTTGATTATCTTCCTGAGCACAGGGTTGCTGGCTGCGGCGTTGGCACAATCGCCGCTCGATGATCTGCGCAAGAAAGCGGAAGCGGCGCTGGGCAAAGGCGGCCCCGGCGATGACCGAATCGCGGCCGGATTGAAAGAGGCCCTCACTGTGAGCACGCGCAAGGCGGTTGCTTCCACAGGCCGCGTGGATGGCTTTCTAAAGAACCAAGCAATTAAAATCCTGCTGCCGGAAAAGCTGCGCAGCGTGGGCAAGGGCATGCGTGTGGTGGGTATGGGCCAGCAGGTGGACTCGCTGGAAGTGGGCATGAACCGCGCTGCTGAACAGGCCGCGCCCGAGGCCCGACAGATCTTTATCAATGCGATCACGAAAATGACCATCGCTGATGCGCGCCAGATCCTTTCCGGCGGTGACACGGCGGCCACACAGTATTTCAAGGCAAAGAGCACAGATCAATTGACGGCTGCGTTTGCTCCGATTGTCCACCGGTCGATGGAAAACGTCGGCGTCATTCGGCAATACAACCAGGTGATGCAAAACCCGATGGCCAGCCGCCTGGCGGAAAACCAGGATTTTAGTATCGATAAATATGTTGTCGGCAAAACCATGGATGGCCTGTTTTATGTGATGGGGGAAGAGGAAAAAAAGATCCGCAAAGACCCCGCGGCGCAAACAACGGCGTTGCTGCGGGAGATATTCGGCAAAAGACAATAACTGCGGACCGCGCCGTCTTATCAGCTCCGCCTTTCTCGTATCGGTGTAAAATCTTTGAAAACCGAGAAGATCCGCAGCCTGACGAGGAGAAAACAATGATGAAGCGACTGGCATCTGTTAGCGTACAGCTTTTGCTTTGCGGACTGGTCATCGCTCAACAACCCGCCCAGCACGCCGCACACAATCAGCCCCCAACCAAGAAGGCGTCGCTGATGACGGGACTCGGGGACCTGCATCACCCCGTTTCCACCAGCAACGCTGAGGCGCAGAAATTTTTCGATCAGGGACTGCGCCTGATCTTTGCCTTTAACCACGAAGAAGCGGCAGGCTCTTTCGAGCGCGCGGCCGAACTCGATCCCAAGCTGGCCATGGCGTACTGGGGCATGGCGGAAGCTATTGGCCCGAATTACAACGACCCAGCCGATCCCGATCGTTTCAAGAAGGCACATGAAGCCATCGCCAAAGCCGGCGAGCTTGCAGCCAGCGCGTCACCCAGCGAAAAAGCTTATATCGCAGCCATGGCGCTGCGCTTTCCCGCCGACCCCAGCGCCGATAAGCGCCAGGCAGCGGAACGTTATCGCAATGCCATGGGCGACCTGGTGAAACAATTTCCCGACGATCTTGACGCCGCCACGCTCTTCGCTGAGGCGGGCATGAACCTGCATCCGTGGGGTCTCTGGCATCCCGATGGCACGCCTGAAGGCGGGACGGAGGAGATCATCGCCGCACTGGAGTCGGTGCTGCGGCGCGACCCCAATCACATGGGCGCGATCCACTATTACATTCATGCCGTAGAAGCTTCACCAACTCCCGAGCGCGCCCTGGCACCGGCCAATCGTCTGGCAGCGCTTGCCCCGGCGGCGGGACACCTGGTGCACATGCCTGGACACGTCTACATCCGCACCGGCGACTTTGAAGCTGCGGTGAAAACCAACCAACTGGCCGCTGCTGCCGACCGTACCTATCTCCAGGCCAGCGGCTCCCAGGGGATGTATGGCGCCATGTACTACAGCCACAACCTGCACTTTATCGCGGCATGCTCCAGCATGAACGGCAATTACGCCGAAGCGCGCAAGGCGGGAGAGATGCTGGCAGCCCACGTTGGCCCACACGTAAAAGACGTTCCGCCGCTGGAGGGCTTTATGACCGTGCCCATCGCGGTTGAGGTGCGCTTCCAGAAGTGGGACCAGATCCTTTCGATGCCGCAGCCTGCCGCGGCCATGAAGACTACGACCGTCTTCTGGCACTTTGCCCGCGGTATGGCCCTGGCGGCGAAAGGCAAGGTGACCGAAGCTGAAGCCGAATACAACATTGTGAGTGAAGCAGCGGCGAAGACGCCACCTGACCAGGTTTTCGCCATGCCGGTGAACAACAAAGCGAAAGACGTGCTGACCATCGCCAGGAATGTGCTGGGAGCAAAAATAGCGCTGGCGAAACATGATTCCGCAAATGCAATCTACCTCCTGCGGCAAGCGATCGCCGTGCAGGATTCATTGAAATATGACGAGCCTCCGGACTGGTTCTATCCCGTGCGCGAGTCGCTGGGCGCCGTGTTGCTGCTGAACGGGAACGCAACAGAAGCGGAAAAAGTTTTTCGTGAAGACCTGGACCGCAATCCGCGCAACCCGCGCTCGCTATTTGGCTTGGGTGAAGCCTTGCGCGCGCAAAACCGCGCTTATGATGCGCAGTTCGTGGACAAACAATTTCAAGCGAACTGGAAGAGCACGGATATCAAGTTGAAGGTTGCGGACCTTACTTAAATAACTTGATATGCGGGACCCCATGAAGGTTCACTTCACGGCGACGGGTGATATTCACCCGTCGCCATAAATTTTATGCTCGCACCGTCATCGTACTGGGAGATTGCCCGCACGCGTGGCCCGGGTCACGCTACTGCCGTGCATGATTTAGGGGCCCTCTTCTCTGTCATAATAGTGGTTTATCCAGGAGGTAACTTTCATGAAGGCTGAAAACCTGACGCGCGATCTGAGAGATAACGTCGCTGAAATCGCCGACAAAGCGCGCGACCTCTCTGCCAAAGTTAAAGAGCGTTTAGACGATACCTATCACGATCTGGGGCGCAGCGTGCGGCGCGCCAAAGCAGTGGCTGATGACCGTCTGGACGACGTCCGCAGCCAGGTGAAAAAACGTCCGCTCACCTCTATAGCAACAGTCGCGGCTGGCGCATTTGCCGTGGGCATTCTCACTGGCTGGCTGCTGGGCAGGCGCGACCGTTCCTAAAAAAATAGCATCGACCCCAATTGAACAAGCTTGTAGCTTATCCAGGCGGAGCAGTGTCCCCAGTGATCAGCCCCGTCGTTCCCTGAAAATTTTTTTCATTTT
>JBGPZS010000242.1:0-6113 GCA_041493865.1 Terriglobia bacterium | reverse complement strand
TCGGCAGGCACGTAAATCGCCTGCACTGAAGTGATGGAACCGCGCTTGGTGGAGGTGATGCGCTCCTGCAGTTCGCCCATTTCCGTCGCCAGGTTCGGCTGGTAGCCTACGGCGGAAGGCATGCGGCCCAGCAGCGCGGACACTTCTGACCCGGCCTGAGTGAAACGGAAAATGTTGTCGATGAAAAGCAGCGTGTCTGCGCCTTCGTCATCGCGGAAATATTCGGCGACCGTCAGCCCGGTCAGCGCCACGCGCAGGCGCGCTCCCGGCGGCTCCGTCATCTGGCCATAGATCAATGCCGCCTTCGACTCCGCCGGCACTCCCGGTTTGATCACCCCGGACTCGCTCATTTCCAGCCAGAGATCGTTGCCTTCACGGGTGCGTTCGCCCACGCCGGCAAACACGGAATAGCCGCCGTGCTGCTTGGCCACGTTGTTGATCAGCTCCATGATCACAACGGTCTTGCCCACGCCGGCGCCGCCGAACAGGCCGATCTTTCCGCCTTTCAAAAACGGCTGGATCAGGTCAATGACCTTCACGCCGGTCTCAAACATTTCCGCTTTGGTCGATTGCTCGTCGAAGGCCGGAGCAGGACGATGGATAGGCAGCCGCTTTTTCGCGTTCACCGGGCCAAGGTTGTCCACCGGCTCGCCGATCACGTTCATCACGCGGCCCAGGGTTTCTTTGCCCACCGGCACGGAGATGGGACCGCCGAGATCAAGCGCATTCATGCCCCGCACCATGCCATCGGTGGCCTGCATTGCGACCGTGCGCACGCGGCTCTCACCCAGATGCTGCTGCACTTCCAGCACCACATCAATGGGTTCGGGCACGTTAAAGCCTTCACTGGTGACCCGCAACGCCTGGTAAATCGGCGGCAGGCTTCCTTCCGTGAACTCCACGTCAACCGCGGGACCCGCGATCTGTATCACCTTGCCAACATTTTGAGTCGCCATAAAATCCTTTTATAAGTTCATCACGCGGCCTACTGCGCTGCCGCTGCGCCGCTCACAATCTCAATGATCTCTGTCGTAATCTTTGCCTGGCGGGCGCGGTTCATGGCCAGCGTCAGCGAATCAATCATGTCGGAAGCGTTGCTGGTGGCCGAATCCATCGCCGTCATGCGCGCGGCGTGCTCGGCGGCTTCAGACTCCAGCATGGCCCGGAACAACTGCACCGAAATGTACCGTGGCAGCAGATCGCGGAACAGCCTCTCCGGGGCCTGCTCGTAGATGTAGTCGACCGGCGACGAGGCAAACCCCTCGGCTTTCTTGTCGATTTCCGAAGTGTCCGCGCCACGAACGCCGACGCCGGCATGCCGGGCTGCTTCCAGCCGCTGTTTAAGCTGCTCTTCCGTGGCTTCCTCGGTCATCTCATGCACCTGTTCGCCAATGGCGCGAATCGGGAGCACGTCGTCCACCACCAAGCGCTGCGCAATGACCGACTTGAACTCGTTGTAAACGATGTAAACCGAATCAACCTTACCTTCGGTATACAACCCGATAATTCGTTCCGCGATTTCCCGTGCGCTGGAGAACTGCGCCCGGTTCATCAGGCCCACGTACTCGCCCACAATCTGGATGGCGCCTTTGCGCGCGTCGCCCGGCTCCAGCGCCAGCGGGTAGCGACGGCGGAAGTAGTCGCGCGACTTCCGGCCCACTGCGACGATATCAACATTCTTGTCTTTCTTGATGTCAATGAACTTGGCCGCGGCTTTCAGGATGTTGGAGTTGAATGCCCCGGCAAGCCCTTTTTCACCTGAAACCACGATCAGCAGCGCCGTCTGCTCCGGCCGGCGGACCAGCAGCGGATGGCGCGCCTCTCCGGTCTGCGGATCATAGACATCGGCGCGCGATACCAGCGACTTCAAGACATTGGTCAGCATCTGCGCGTATGGCCTTGCCGCCAGCGCACGCTCCTGCGCGCGGCGCAGCTTGGCCGCCGACACCATCTGCATGGCCTTGGTGATCTGCCGCGTGTTGCGCACGCTGCGGATACGCCGCCGGATGTCTAAAAGGTTCGCCATGTCTCTATGCTATGCCTTTGCTCCGGCTCCCGCCGACTGCCGATCGGCGACAAAGCGTCCCTTGAATTCCTTAAGCATCTTCTCTATGTCCGCTTTCAACGCGTCGTCGATGGTCTTCTTCTGCATGATTGCTTCCAGCAGCTTGGGATTCATCGACTCAACATATTTGTTCAGCTCTTCAGAAAACGCGCGCACCTGATCGACTTCCAGATCGTCCAGGTAGCCGTTGGTTCCGGCAAAAATGATCATGATCTGCTTGCTGAACGCCAGCGGCTTGTACTGGTCCTGTTTCAGGATCTCCACCAGGCGTTTGCCGCGATTGAGCTGCGCCTGCGTCGCTTTGTCCAGATCGGAGCCGAACTGCGCGAAGGCCGCCAGTTCGCGGTACTGCGCCAGCTCCAACTTGAGCGTGCCCGCCACCTGCCGCATGGCCTTGATCTGCGCTGAACCGCCCACGCGGCTCACGGAGATGCCCACGTTCACCGCCGGACGCACGCCGGAGTTGAACAGGTCAGTCTCGAGGAATATCTGCCCGTCCGTGATCGAGATGACGTTCGTTGGAATGTACGCCGAGACGTCGCCGGCCTGTGTCTCAATCACCGGCAGCGCCGTCAGCGATCCGCCGCCCATCTTGTCTGACATTTTGGCCGCGCGCTCCAGCAAACGCGAGTGGAGATAAAACACGTCTCCGGGATAAGCTTCGCGTCCCGGCGGCCGGCGCAGCAGCAATGAAATCTCGCGATACGCCGCGGCGTGCTTGGAAAGATCGTCATAGATCACCAGCGCGTGCTTGCCGGTATCGCGGAAGTATTCGCCCATGGCGCAGGCCGCGTAAGGCGACAGGTAAAGCATGGGGGCAGGCTCAGAAGCGGAGGCGGCCAGCACAATCGTATATTCCATGGCGCCGTAATCTTCCAGCACTTTCACCACTTGCGCGATCGACGAACGTTTCTGCCCGATGGCGCAGTAGATGCAAATCAGGTTGTTGCCCTTGCTATTGATGATGGTGTCCAGGGCCACGGCGGTTTTGCCGGTCTGGCGGTCGCCGATGATGAGTTCGCGCTGGCCGCGACCGATAGGAATCATCGAGTCAATGGCCTTGATGCCCGTGGCCATCGGCTCGCGCACCGGCTGGCGGTCAATCACGCCCGGCGCGATGCGTTCAATCGCAATGCGCTTGGTGGTGCTGATGGGGCCCTTGCCGTCGATGGGCTGGCCCAGCGCGTTGACCACGCGGCCAATCATGCCTTCTCCGACGGGAACCGACATGATCGTCCCCGTGCGCTTGACCTCGTCACCCTCTTTTACTTCGGTGTAATCGCCCAGCAGCACCGCGCCCACCTGGTCTTCTTCCAGGTTCATGGCCAGTCCGGAGAGGCCATGCGGGAATGCGAGCAGTTCCCCGGCCATGACTTTATCCAGCCCATGAATGCGGGCAATTCCGTCGCCCAGCGAGATGATCGTACCCACCTCATCCACGGAGACCTTGGATTCGTAATTCTCAATCTGCTCGCGTATGAGCTTTGTGATTTCGTCTGCTTTGATTTGAGCCATAAAACCTGTTTTCCCTTAAGACCATTCTCTGTGAGGTCCTTCGACTTGCTTGCGCTCGCTCAGGATCTCGGCAGCAGGCTCCCGCTAGCGCTCACGCCTGCTTAGTCGCCTCGACTTTGATTTGAGCCATAGATACCTTGTATAAGACCCCAACTTCAACGCCGATTTGGTAATTGGGTAAATTGGTAATTTGGTAAATGTGATCCTTCGCTTCGCTCAGGATTTCGTCTGCGGGCTCCCGCTTCGCTCACACCCGCAACCCGCCTCAATTTACCCAATTACCAAATTACTCAATTACCAATTTCTCATTTACCCAATTACCAAATTACTCATTAGCAAATCTCGTCCAACCTAGCCCGCTGCTAGCTGCTCCCGGATGCGTTGCAACTGGCCATACACTGATCCGTCATAAATCGTGCTGCCTACGCGTACCGTGACGCCACCCAGCAGGCTTGCGTCTTCCGCATAGGTCGCCCGCACCGTCTTTCCGGTAATCGACGCCAGTTGTTTTTCCAGCGTCTTCCGTTCCACTGAAGTCAGCTCCCGTACCGAGGTCACTTTGGCTTCGGCAACGCCCATGCGCCGGTCCAGTTCGCGCTTGATCTCATCCACCAGCTCGCCCATGTTTCCGATGCGCCGGTGGTCGATCAGCACGGCCAGAAAGTTGCGCAGATGCTTGGTCGCGCCCATGCGCTGGATGATCGCGTCCAGCAGGTTGAGCTTCTGCTCCCGGCCTACCGCGGGGTTCAGCAGCACATTCCGCAACTCCCGGCTGCCATGGATCACCGCGGCCAGTTGTTCCAGCTCCTCCACGGTCCTTTCCGGGTTCAACTTGTGTTTGACCGCCACTTCGGCGTAGGCGCGAGCGTAACGGCCCAGGACTGCTGCCATCTAGTTGCCGTCCTTTCCCAGCTCAGCGGTGAACGCGCGCACCAGGGCCTCATCGGTATCCCGGCTCACGCGGATCTTCTTTTCCGCCAGCTCCACCGCCAGCTCCGCGACATATGATTTCAGCTCACGACGCGCGGCGTTTGCTGTCATCTCGATTTCCTGCTCAGCCGAAGACACGATCCGCCGCCGTTCTTCTTCGCCCGCGGCAAGAACGCGCTGCTCTTCTGCTTTGGCGTTCTCATCCGCCTCGCGCCGCATGGCGGCTATGTCCGCATCCAGCCGTGAGAGCCTGCCTTCTACCTCGGTCAGCCGGCGGCGAGCATCTTCACTCGTCTTCCGCGCCTCTTCAATGCCCTTCTGGATCGCTGCCGTGCGCCCGCTAAAGAATCCCGGAAGCTTCTTGCGTAACAAGACCACAATGGTCACAAGCACGACGGCAAAATTGAGCCCTATGCACAGCCAGTAAGCCTGGTCGATGGTAAGACCGGTCTTGCGGGCAATAAACTTGACCGCGGGAGAGTGACGAAGCGCATCCGCTTCCCCTCCAGCCTTCTCCTCTCCTTCCGCCTTGGCTGTGTTGGACGCATGTTCTGCCTGGGGTGCCGTCGCGCCGCCAGCGGGCCTGGGCGCTTCCTGGGCGCGCAAAACTCCGGCGGGTACAATGGCGGCAAAAAGCGCCAGAGCCAGTACCCCAGCGATCCAATATCTCTGGCTGCGCCTGGCCACTTCTACCGCCCTCCTGCTGCTGAAGCCGGGTTCAGGACTGTTTCAATCACCTGGTCAGCCAGCACGTTGGCCTGCTGTTCAAGAACGGCTTTGGCATCGAGCATATCTTTTTCCAGAACGCTCCGGGCCTTCTTTACCATCTCGCCGGCCTGTTTGCGGGCCTGAGCCAATGCGGCATTACGCTCATCCATGGTCCGCTGAAGATTGGACTGCTGGGCCTTATAGATCTGTCCCCGGGCCTCACGAAGGCGTTGCTCGTATTCCGCCGTGCGCGCCTCGGCCGCGGCAATTTCCTGCTGGGCGCGCTTGATCGCGCCCTCGGTCAGCGCATGCCTCTGCTCCAGCACCTGCTGCAGCTTCCCATGGACGATAAAACGGTAGCCCGTCCACACGATCAGCAAGCCGATGATCGTGGGGATGGCAGAAATCAGTAATTCGCCTATTTGCCTGAGTATCGCGTCCATGCAAAATGATCTTTAAGTTGTGGTGAACAGAAGCAGATCGGGGGTAACCACCAAACTCTTTAAAGTAACATTCGCTTCGCAACAGTGTCAACGCGACTTGACCGCTGGTAATGGGTCATTTTTGAATTTCCACAGAGGGTATGCGGCGTTTGGTTAGTCATGGAAATAGAAGAGGTTCCCGTCCAGATCCTTAACGGTGAATTGCCGTATTCCCCAAGACTTTTTTTCCAGAGGATCCACGATGTTCGCACCTAACGACTTCAGTTCCTGGTACGACGCATCGATATCTTCGGCGAACACCCAGTGAACGGCAGGTTCGAACGGCGGCTTCCTCTTCCGAAAGAAGATCGCCACAGCACCGCGGGATACGGCCCCAATCTCTTTGCCTGGGTAAAGCCATCCAATCTCAAAGCCGAGCGCATCTCTGTAATGCTGTTGTGCGCGTTCGACAT
>JBGPZS010000213.1:0-6917 GCA_041493865.1 Terriglobia bacterium | reverse complement strand
CGGCCTTGGCTGCAGAGGCGGCGTGTTACGCACTGCGGCAGGTCGCGGGACACTGGGCTGTGCGTCCGTTGGCTGTGCGTTGCTTGCCGGTTGCGGTTTCGGGCGCGCGTGGAAAAAATTGTCAGAAGTTACAAATCGCTTTGAATTCGGATCAGGCTGCTGCGGGCGGGTAGCCGGTGCAGCCGTTGCGCCGGTTGTGGAGCCTGCCGCCGGGCTAGTCGCCGGACGTGCCTGCGGCGCCGGACGAACCTGGGGCGCCTGGGCCACGGCCAGAACGGGCGCTGTTGCCACCAGTATCAATCGTACTGCTTTGCCGAAATTCAACATAACAAACCTTCCTTATTCGTCGGCCCGCGATGTGTGGGGAGTCTTCCGGCTCTCGTCATTTCTAACCAAACTCCTCATCAGGGAGCGCGTTCAATCGTATCAGGACCAACTGCATCGAGCATGCGCCCAGGGCAAACGCCATTCCTTGCGGCCCTGCCCTAATATTCTGAGATTCCCCAGTAGTCTTCTACATTGAAAAATCATTAAAATTTCTAATCTGTAGCCGTCGTGAGCACGCTTCGCAAAAGGTCAAACGCCAGCGTTAGTTGATAGGAGCATCCCGATGGGTAGTCGATGTCAGCGCTTCGCCAGATGCTGGGCTGGGCAGTAACGGCAACGACACGCGAAAGCATGAGCCTTCACCGGGCACGCTCGCCACTTCAATTCGACCTCCGTGGGCCTCCGCTATGCCGCGGGCAAAATGAAGGCCTAAGCCGGTACCGGGGACGTTTGACTTGCGGGCCGCGAGCGCGCGGTAGCCGCGTTCAAAAATATGTGCCTGCTCTTCCACAATGATCCCGCTTCCAGTGTCGCTGACCGAGATCATGGCCATGTCGTTATGCACGGCCAGAACAACGTCAATGTGCCCGCCGGAGCGATTGAATTTGATTGCGTTGTCGAGCAGATTGAGGAGAAGTCTCCAGATTTGTCCGGCGTCAAAAGCGCCTATTACGTTCTGCGGCACGGTCCCCGAAATCTGGATGCCGCGCTCGCCGGCTTGTGTACGCATGCCGTCAATAGCTGCTTGCACCAGTTCGGACAGGTCTTCCTTCTCCCGCTGAAGCTTGACTTGCTCGCCTTCCGATTGCGCCAGTTCCATCAGGTCGGAAACAGTCCGCGCCAGCAGTTCAACGTGCTCAAGCTGCTTGGAGAGCATATCTCGATAGTTGGTTTCGCTGTTGCCGAGGCGCAGCGCCTGCTCGGTTTCCGCTCGCAGTACGGTGAGCGGCTGCCGGATCTCATGCGAGAGGCTGCGGAGAAACTCAGTCATCCGTTGAAAAGAGCTCTGCAGCCGGGCAATCATTGCATTCAGTGAGGTGCTCAGCTCGTCTATCTCGTCTCCCCTTCCGGAGACGGGAAGGCGGGAACCCAGGTCGAAAGGAGTGATCTGCTTTGCCGCGGTGCTGGTCTGTTCCAGCCGGCGTAATGAGTAAGTGGCCATGATCCAGGCATTGGCCGCGTGCGCCAGGATGATGAAGGGAACCAGCGCGAACAGAAAGACCTGGAGACGGCGGCAATCTTCGTCCGCCTCATCCAAAGAAGTGCCAATGCGCAACAGGTAGTGGCGTCCGGCCAGACCCAGGACCGGCACATCCAGAATACGAATACGTGAATTGCCGGCAGTCAGGCTTTGCCACGTGGTGTGGTCTGGCTGCACCGACAAGGGCAACACGGGACTGGGAGGCAGGTGCAGGGCGGACATGGCGCGGGAGACGTCCAGCGTGTGGCCATCGTCGTCCAGCAGTTCGTAGTACCGCATGGAACGCTCAAACTGGGCGCGGACTTCGGGATCCGCTTCCGCATTGAGCCATTTAACGCTGCCGGCGCGGATCTGTAGCATGCTGCGCACGGCAATCGCGCGGTCCTGCAACTCTCCGTCGACTTGGCCGTAAATGCGTCGCTCCAGCAGAGCATACGCGCTCCAGGCAAGGATAACCACCAGGAGCGCGAATGTTACTGTCTGCTTGAACGCGAGCCGGGAACTCAGGCGGCGCAAAAGCAGTAACTTCATTGGGAGGCTGACGACAACATGTACCCGACGCCACGTGCCGTATGGATCAGTGGCTTCTCATAGCCGTGATCAATCTTGGCTCGGAGATAGTTGATATACACGTCCACAATGTTGGTCAGGCCTTCAAACCCAAGGTTCCAGACATGCTCCACCACCATGGTACGGGTAACCGTGCGGCCGGCATTGCGCATCAGGTACTCCAGCACAGCGTATTCCCGCTGCGTCAGATTGATTTGCTTGCCGCCACGCGTCACCATGTGCCGCATACGGTCGAGTTCCAGGTCTTCGACACTGAGCTTGTCCAACAGTTCCTGCGGGCGGCGCAGAAGAGCGTGGACCCGGGCCAGCAGCTCTTCAAATGAAAACGGTTTTACCAGGTAATCATCGGCGCCGGCCTGCAACCCGCAAACGCGGTCGGAAACATCCTTGCGCGCGCTCAGAAGCAGGATCCGCATGTTGGACCCGGACTTACGAAGCTTGCGAAGGACCGTTAGCCCATCGAGTTTTGGAAGGTTCCAATCGAGAATGATTGCATCGTAATCAATCTCAGTGGCTAGCTGGAGACCTTCTTCCCCATCCCCCGCAAGATCAACGGCGAAATGATCTGCTTCCAGGCCCTTCACCAGTGTACGTGCTACTTTAGGCTCATCCTCAATAACCAATATACGCAAAGTCCACCTCCCGCTTCGGTGGAAGAATTGCCGTTACCCTATATTGAGTAACGTGCAAATCCCATCCGCTGTTTACCCATCGAAAAAACCGCTCGCGTGTGGCGCGCTTTCGCTTGGCCGGAATTCGGTTCTTTCGTTTACTTGTGCCACCAGTCCAAAAAAGCGTTTCTCTATGTCCGTACGGCCAGTTACAACGGAAAACAGTTTGGTGCAAAACACCCGATCACTTGCTTTTCCAAAAAACCTAAAAAACTGATCGTCGCCCGACTCCCAACGGGAGAAGGCTATGTGTCATTAGTACAGTGTAAACGATGTACCATAGTACACGTAATTTTCGGAAATGGAACAAAAATCCGCCGGAACACAGTTTTCGCCTCAGCGATTTTCGCTGGAACTGACGCGATGAATAGCACCCCCGGCAAGTCTCTTTCTCTGTTCCACGGGCATGAATATAACATGTCCTAATGGACATATCAATACCTGTACTATAGGACATGTCCTAAATTTCTTATGCCTATCGCAACTCTTCATTTTAAAGAGCGTAATTCTTTTATTTGCAATATCTTAGAAAAATTAGAAATTTCCTTTGTGGTTTTTCCTGACCATTTAATGCAAGTTTCATCTGTGGAAAACATAAAAATCCAAAGTTCTCCAATTGTGTCGTGCACCCCAATGCGTCCTCATTCAGTGAACAGGTGTAACTGCTTTGAGAGGTCTCCGCGGTTTGCGTCACGCGGGGAATTCTCAACCCTGACGGGGATACCGTGTTGCACGCAGAGCCTCTTTACAAGAGCCGAAATCCGATTCTTGTATTCAACAGGGAGGAAAGCGCGATCAGCATACCGCGTTTTATATAACGCTACAAGATGAGGAAAATTTTCCTGCAGGAACGGCATGAATATTTTTTCCGAGCATGGTTTCAGGAACAGGGGAAACGCCGCGACAGACCGCGCCTTCGCCGCCGCCGCAGCCCGGACCACACTCTCCAACTCTTTCGGTGAATCTGTGATTCCCGGCAGAACTGGCGCGCAATTCACGCTCGTAGAAATCCCGGCAGCAACGAGCTTTTCCACCGCCCTGAAGCGCAGGTCTGGGCGCGGCGCTCGTGGCTCCAGGATGCGGGCAAGGTCAGCATTTGTGGTTGTGATGGTAACGTGAATCCGCAGGCGGTTTTTTTGCGAGATGGCGCGCAACAGATCGAGATCGCGCAGAATGAGATCAGACTTGGTCACCAGCCCCAGAGACAGGCCTTCATGCCGCGCAAACTCTTCCATGATGGCGCGCGTAATCCCGAACTTTCTCTCCGCCGGCTGGTACGGGTCCGTGGCCGTGCCAATGGCGATACTTTGTCCGGCACGTACCTGCTTCAGTTCCTGCCGCAGCAGCCATGCGCTGTGTTTCTTTACGTAGATCTTGCGTTCAAAATCCAGGCCGTCCCGCATTTCCATGAACTCGTGGGTGTAGCGCGCATAGCAGTATTTGCAGGCAAACTCGCATCCGCGATACGGATTGATCATCCAGGCAAAGGGCATACGCGGTGAATTGCAGCGCGTGAGCAGGCTGCGGTTTTCCAGCGTAAAGTAGTCAACCTTGTGGCCTTGAGACAGAGCTTCCCCCTGGGCTGCAAGACGGGCGATTCCCACCAGCGGAGCTTCAGGTTCGGAATGAGGGAAGAGAGATGGCATTCGAAGTTAATTCGCATTTTATTCGCTATTCGAATGTTACGATGTTTGGGGCAGAAAAACAAGGGCGCAGGTTAAAGGGAGGCGCCTTTCAGATCGCGGGAGTGTGGAGCTAAGCAGGCTGGCTGTATCCTGGTCCGCGGGCCGGAGCAAGCGGCCATCTTTCCGGCTGCAGCCCCCGGTTCATTCCTAGATCTTCCTCCAGGAGCGTCCATCGCGGGCGATGATGTCAATGGCTTCTTCCGGGCCCCAGGAGCCGGCAGGATAGTTGGGGAAATTGCGTGCCGGCAATGCCGTCCACACGTCGAGGATTGGATCTACCACGGCCCAGCCCGCTTCTACCATGTCTGCGCGCTGGTAAAGGGTTTGGTCGCCCATGATGCCGTCATAGAGAAGCACTTCATATCCAGTGTTGGTGTTGGCGCCGAAGTAGTCGGCGTAGTTGAAGTCCATCTCCACCTGGCCTACTCGCATCTGGGCGCCGGGAATCTTTGCCCCAAAGCTGAGTGAGACGCCTTCATCAGGAGCGATGTGTACGATCAACTGGTTGGCATCAAGGCTGCTGACGGGTGTGTCACGGAACAGCACAAGGGGAGCACGCTTAAACTGGACCGCTATCTCGGTGTGCCGTGCCGCCAGTCGCTTGCCCGTCCGCAAATAAAACGGTACCCCGGCCCAGCGCCAGTTGTCGATCATCAATCTGAGCGCGGCGAAGGTTGCAGTCTTTGAATCCGTCGGGACTCCGTCTTCTGCGCGATAAGCGGGGACTCGCTCGCCTTTTACAATGCCGGGACCATACTGTCCGCGAACGGCGCAGTGCAGCACGTCTTCCGCACTGAAAGGCTGGATAGCACGCAGGATCTTGGATTGCTCGTCATGCACGGATTCTGAGCTGAAAGAGATCGGGGGCTCCATGGTGGTGAGCGAAACCAGCTGGAAAAGATGGTTCGGCACCATGTCCCGCAGCGTTCCCGCCATGTCAAAGTAGCCGCCGCGCTTTTCCACACCTACGGTCTCGGCGACGGTGATCTGAACATGGTCGACGTAGCGCCGGTTCCAGATGGGTTCAAAGATGCCGTTGCTGAAGCGGAAGACCAGGATGTTTTGGACAGTCTCTTTGCCCAGGTAATGGTCGATGCGGAAAATCTGGTGTTCCGCCAGCACCTTACTGACCTGGCGATTCAGCGCCTTGGCCGATTCCAGGTCGTTGCCGAAAGGCTTCTCAAAGACCACGCGCCGCCAGCGTCCCTCTTTCTCACAGGCCAGTTCCGATGCGCCCAGGCGATCAACGATATCGCCGAAAAACGCGGGGCTGGTGGCGAGATAGAAGAAGTAGTTGCCCCGAGTATTGTGGTCCTTGTCGACTTCAACCAGCAACTGGGCGAGGTGAGCGTAAAAGTCTTTGTCTTGAAACGAGCCGGCGATGTAGTAGACGCGCTGCAGTAGCCAATCGCGCAGCGCAGGTTCAACCGTGCCCCTGGCAAAGGACTGCAACTTCTCACCCATGATCTGGCGATACTGCTCATGGGTATAGTCGTTCCGCCCAACCCCGACAATGGCGAAATCGGACGATAACAGTTTGCTCTTGGCCAGGTTGTAGAGGGCGGGGAAAAGTTTTCGTCCGGCCAGATCTCCGGTGCCGCCGAAGATAATCATGGCACAGGGACCGGCGGGCGGCGGGGAACCTGCAGGCATTTGTTCCAGGGCGGGCCGTTCGCGTTCAAGCTGTGGCATAGCGCCGAGATCTCCTGCTCAGGAAGAGCTTTCTTTCTTTTGCGTTAGTTCAATATGGCCGCCGAATTTTTGCCGCATGGCGCTGAGCATTTTTTCCGCAAACGTGTGCTGCTGGCGGGAGCGGAAGCGTGTGTATAGCGCAGCTGTCAGCACGTCAGCGGGTACGGCCTCTTCCAGCGCGGCGTTGACGGTCCATCGGCCTTCGCCCGAATCCTGCACCACACCGGTGTACTCGGATAGCGTGGGATTCTCGGCCAGCGCCATCGCCGTCAGGTCAAGCAGCCAGGAGGAGACCACACTGCCGCGCCGCCAGACCTCGGCTATATCAGCCAGGTTCAGGTCATAACGCTGGCTCTCCGGCAATTGCTCTGATGCCGCGTTGCGGAAAATGTCAAAGCCCTCGGCGTAAGCCTGCATCAGCCCGTACTCAATGCCGTTGTGCACCATCTTTACGAAGTGGCCGGCTCCTGAAGGCCCACAATAAATATAGCCTTGTTCAGCGGTGCCGCTGAGTTTTTCGCGGCCCGGTGTTCGCGGAATATCGCCCGTGCCCGGAGCCAGCGTTTTGAAAATAGGGTCAAGACGGTCAAACGCTTCTCTTGGGCCGCCAATCATCATGCAGTAGCCGCGCTCCAGGCCCCAGATGCCGCCGCTGGTCCCGACGTCGACATAGTGAATGCCGCGTTCCTTCAACTTTTGCGACCGCCGCACGTCATCTTTATAGTAAGAGTTGCCGCCGTCGATGATGATGTCACCCGGCGCGAAGAGCTG
>JBGPZS010000446.1:0-3854 GCA_041493865.1 Terriglobia bacterium | reverse complement strand
TGCCATCGAATTGCCCTGGTCCACAGCGGCAAGATCGTGGAATGCAATACGCCTCAGGCTATCTTCTTCAACCCGCAACACCAGTTCACGCAGAAGCTGATTGCAGCCCTGCCAACTGTCCCTAGCGCGGCAGAGATTGAACAAGCCCTGCGCTTCTAACTTCTGCTGGTTCTTTGTGTTGGAAGCCTGTTTTCTATCTTCCTTATCAATTCTGTAACCCCCTTCGTAGGCCAAGATCGTCCTGTAGTTAGTTCCCACTGATCCCAGACCATGAATGCTGTGACGCAGCTGTCGCATCGGTTTAAACTATTGATAATAAAACACTTACTAGATTCAAACAAAGAGGCGCTGCCACTTTCGGGTCATCTCTGTCGCAGAGTCACTTATCTTTTAATCCAGTTAAGTCTATTTAAATCAATTGCTTATGCAGATATTACCTTTGGTTTCCTGCTTGCAATAGTTAGTAGCGGAGGTCAAGAAAGTTATGTCTATCAGAAACAAAGTTATCGTCATCGCCGCAATAGTTGCAGCGATCACTGGATTCGGCCTCACTTTAACGAAGCTCCAACACGCCTTGCCTGTGGTGGCGTCAGCAGTCTGGGGTTCCTAGCAGCAGCGTTCTTAGCGTGCTTTACAAGAAACTTCCGGGGTTAGACAAAAATGAGATTCGATAAATCAAAATTTGCAACCGGACCGAGCGCAAGCCGGTTTCGGTTCTTTCTGTTGGCTGTGGTGGGGGGCTTCACTCTGGTTCCGATGACGGCGGAAGCAGCAGGTGGACGCCAGTCTGTTGTGCCTGACGTCCAAGCCACGCGCAGGCAACACAAAATGGCGGCCGACCTGGCTGGTTTTCCGCTGAACTCTGATGGGACTGTAAGCGTGATCATTCAGTTCAATCAAACGCCCAGGGCGCAGCATTTCGCCGATATGGCAGCTCGTGGCGGACGGCTGAAGTTCTCTCTTGATCGCATCAACGGCGCAGCGTACCGGATACCGGTGAGAGTGCTGGCCTGGCTGCAAAACCATCCTGACGTTGCCTATGTTAGCCCGGACCGTCCGAATAAAGTCGCGTCCGATGACGATATTCCCGCAGTGACAGGAGATGTTGCGCGGCAGCAGTACGGCCTTGACGGAACAGGCGTGGGCGTGGCAGTAATCGACAGCGGCGTCTTCAATCATGACGACTTGCAGAAAGCCAATGGATCGGGATCGCGCATCGTCTATAGCGAAAGCTTCATTCCCGGTGATCCGAGCACGAATGATGCTTATGGGCATGGAACACACGTGGCCGGAATCCTGGCCGGCAATGGACACGACTCTCAGAGCGGCTATCCGGCGCAATACATGGGAGTAGCTCCCAATGCCAATATCATTAACCTGCGTGTGCTGGATGCTAACGGCTTCGGTACTGACAGCCAGGTGATTGCCGCGATTCAGCGGGCCATCCAGCTTAAGAGCACGTACAACATCCGCGTGATCAATCTTTCGTTGGGACGCGGCATCTATGAGTCCTATACGCTTGATCCCGTGTGCCAGGCCGTTGAAGCAGCCTGGAAATCGGGTATTGTGGTGGTTGTGGCCGCAGGCAATTCCGGACGCAACAATGACTTCGGAACGCAGGGTTATGCAACCATTCTGGCGCCGGCCAACGATCCCAACGTGATTACCGTGGGGGCCACCAAGACCAACGGCACCCCGGGACGCCTGGATGACACAGTTGCCAGCTACAGCTCGAAAGGGCCGACCTTGCTGGACCACGTAGTGAAGCCGGACCTGGTGGCGCCGGGCAATCGCATCGTCTCCTTGAGCGCGCCGGGAAGCACTTTGGTTGCATCGCTTGCCAGCCTGAACATCCAGCCGATTACCACATGCATCCTCGGACTTCTGGGGAACTCATGCACCACGGGCGCCAACGGAAAATACACGCGACTGAGCGGGACCAGCATGGCCACGCCCATCGTCGCCGGCGCAGCGGCAATGATGCTCCAGAAAGACCCAACTCTTACACCGGACACGATCAAGGCCCGCATGATGAAGAGCGCGTGGAAGGGTTATCCGGGAAGCAGCTGGGGTTATGACGCGTGGAACCACGGGTACTTCTCGCAATACGATGTCTTTACTATTGGCGCAGGCTACCTGGATATCTACTCCGCACTGAAAAACAATGACGTAGTGAATGGCGGAGCGCCTTCACCGGTAGTCAATTTCAATGCGGTGACCGGCAAGGCTTCCTTGAGCAACAGTCAATCGATTACCTGGGGCAACAGCATCACGTGGGGCAGCTCCATCATCTGGGGCAATTCAATCGTCTGGGGCGGAAACGCCGTGTTGAGCGATTCCATCATCTGGGGCGATTCAATTATCTGGGGACAAACTGGTATCGCCGGCAACAGCATTATCTGGGGCGAGTCAATCGTATGGGGAGCCGATTCGATCAATGGCCTGAGCGACGGAGAGGACGGAGAGAACTAAGTATGCCGAAGTCGTATTCAGCGCGAATTTTTGTGGCGTTGATCGTCGTTTCGGGCTTCCTGGTCCTTGGGGATGCCGTACTCAATGCCAAGTCCATGCCCACGGTGCGCTTTGTTGCGTTCCTGTTGGTGGCATGCCTGGCGGCGAGACTCAAGATCAAGCTTCCGGGACTTACCGGAACCATGTCAGTGAACTTGCCGTTCATTCTTGTAGCGGCTGCGGAAATGAACACTGCTGAAGCGCTGGCCGTGGGTTTCATCAGCACGTTGGTTCAATGCCTGCCCCGAGGCAAGCAAAAGTTTAGCTTGGTGCAGGCAGCGTTTAATTGCAGTACGATCACGCTGGCAGCGGCGGCAACAAGGTTTATCTACGCTTCACCCTCAGTCACTGCAATGGTGCCTTCGCCCTCGTTGCGGCTGGCGATTGCGGCGGGAGGATATGCCTTGGCCAACACGGTCCCGGTTGCAATCGTAATTCGACTGACCGAAGCTGTGAGCGTGGTGCGGACCTGGGTCGAGATGTTGCAGCTCTCGTTCCCCTATCTGGTGGCAAGCGCCGGCGTCGCCGGACTTAGCCTCACGATCGCGCAAGGAATCGGGTGGCAGGTCCCCGTAGCAGTTTTACCGGTGATGGCGGGAATCTTTATGTCCTACAAGCGCTATTTCGCCGCAACGGCAGCTGCAGAGGGTTCTAGCGTACAAGCGCCAGCCGGCAACCGCGCTGCCGCTGAAGCGCATGTGTAAGGACGCGGGGCAGCAACTGCCGGTTGGCAAACATGTTAGTTCTGAAAAGTGGTTCCTTAATACAAGCGGCCGGCCAGTAAGGCTGGCCGCATTTTTTTGCGTTACGATCATAGACAATCATGATTGCGGGTTTTCAATGCGCCGGATGTGGCGAATGGAATGAAACCAGCGTGGATTCCTCCGGTGGAATGCGCCAGATGTATGTAGAAGATTGCCAGGTATGCTGCAAGCCAAACGTCCTGCAGGTGAGCTGGGACATGTCGGCCGGGGAGTATATGATCAGCGCGGAGTTGGAGTAGTTGCGGATAGTCTGGATCTTCGACCAAACTCCTTGAAGCAATGCCCCGGGCAAGGTAATGCTGGTTAAAGCCGCCGATCTTTGAAGTTTGCTGGGTTTTGTGTTTGACCAAAATGTTTTATATGTTATCTTCTGGCAAATGTCAGATCCAATCCTACCCAAGACTACGCCACAATTCAGCACCGCGGAATACTCCGGAGCAGCCGGGGGTGATTGTTGTGCGGCATGTAATCAGCCCATTACAACCCATTACTACCGCGTCAACAACAAGAAGATGGCATGTGAAAGCTGTGTGCAACAGCTTGAGCAACAACTGCCAAAAGATTCGCATGCAGTCTATG
>JBGPZS010000598.1:0-2233 GCA_041493865.1 Terriglobia bacterium | reverse complement strand
CGCCCGCTACTTCTGCCGCGAGAGCAGCAGCAGCACCGTGCCCCAGGCTCTTCTGGATCAGCCGAGCGTAAAGTTGTGCGCTGGGCCGTGGTTTGCGGACCTGTGTCGCCGGATCCAGCTCAAACAACCCGAAGCGAAGGTGCCAGCCCTCATTCCATTCAAAGTTGTCCGTCAATGTCCAGTGGAAGTAGCCGCGCAAATCCACTCCTTCAGCCAGCAGCGCGCGCATCTGGCTGACAGTGGATTCAATCACCCATGGCCGAATGCGGTCCTCGCGGTCAGGCACGCCGTTTTCAAGAATGTAGACCGGTTTTCTGAACCCGGCAAAATGCTCCACCGCCCGCCGCAAGCCTTCGGGGTAAACCTCGCCGTAAGGAACTTCAATGCCGGAATCTCCCTGCGGCTTGTGCGGTGGGACCGAGATCTGCAAGAAGAGAGTCTTGGGACTCCTTGGCTCAAACCCCACCCGCAGACGGCTGTAATAGTTGATCCCCACAAAATCGCAGGTGCCTTTTACGTCTGCCAGGCTGCGGCCAAACTTGTTCAAAGGAAACGGCGCGCGCCCGCTGCGGATGCCCTCGGCAAAATTGTCGTTAAAGCGACGGTGAATGAACCCGCAAAGCCAGCGGTCCAGCGCCGACTCCGGCCGGCGCGGCTTGAACACCACATAATGCTGTGCCCAGCCGACGTTGGCATCGTCCTGCAATGAATGAATGGTACGATACGCAGCCGCATGCGCCAGGCAAAGGTTCCGTGTGACCTGCGCTGCCTGCAGGACGCGCCCTTTTTTCCCGGGAGGAAATTCCCCCAGAAAGTATCCCAGCGAAGCGTAGACATTGGGCTCATTGAACGTTGCCCAGTCGCGGCAATGTTCGCCGAGCGCGGCAACCGCGCGCTGGGTGAACCGCTGAAACAGCCCCACCGACTCCGCATTCGCAAAGCCCTGCTTCTCTTCAAACCACTGGGGATTGGTGAAGTGATGCAGGGTGACAAACGGCCGTATGCCGCGCTCATGCAGCGCCCTGAGCATCTGGCGGTATCTTGCTAGCGCAGCCTCGTCCCATCTGCCTTCTTCGGGCTCAATACGGCTCCACTCCACGGAGAGCCGCAGCGCATTCACGCCCAGAGACTGGGCCAGATCAAAGTCCTGCTCCGCATGGCGCCACCAGTCACATGCCCGCCCGACGTTGTCCTTTGACTTGATCCGCCCGCGCTTTTCCCACGTGGCCCATTGGTTGTTTGTGTTGCCGCCTTCCACCTGATGAGAAGACGTAGCCACGCCCCAAGCGAAATCAGCGGGAAAGACGGAGCTTTGATCGCGGGGTCCTGTATCCATTCTTGAATTGGATTTTAGACCTTTTGCCGCCAGTATCCGTGATCGTGGAGAAAATAATTATCGTTCCAGGAGTTCAGCATGGTCTTTACGAACATGCCCATGATCTTCAGGTGTCCCATGCTGCGGAAGCGGCGGTTCGTGGTGTGGATGCGTCCGCTTACAATCCCGAACCTGCGGTTTCGCACCTTCTTGCTGAGCAGATAGTCTTCCGCGTAGAGCGCTTTGTCGTTGAAGCCGCCGAGCCGGTCGAATGTCTCTTTCTCAAACAGCATGAACATGCCGGTGCTGAAAGGCTTGACCAGTAGCGATCCGTACTGCGCAACGTTGTTGAGGAAATAGAGCACTCCGTCGCGTACCGTCCCCTGCGAGCACCAGATGTTGGTGGTTACGCAGTGGAGCCTGCGCCGTTCCGCCAACTCCATCGCTCGCCGCAGCAGCGTAGGGTCTTTCAATTCCATGTCGGCGTCGATGAACAGGACATAAGGCGTGATGGCCTGGCGCGCTCCGGCATTGCGGCCGACCGACGGCAGCCCTCCGGGAATGACTTCAATATCCAGCCTGCCGGCAAAGGACATGGCCAATTCCTGCGTGCCGTCGGTTGAGCCGGCATCAGCCAGGAATACCTTCGTAGACCTCATCAGGGAATAATCCTGCCGGCACAGCGATTCCAGCAGAGTCGGCAAAAGCCGGGATACGTTCTTCGCCGGAATCACGATTGTCAGTTTCGGGAACGTATTCATTGACCGCTACTCCTTCCGGGCCGATCGTGACGTAAGTGCACCGCTGATCGACCCATGCGCCCGAGTTGTAATACTCCACGCCGTCCCGCTCCCGGGCCATGGGGGCGTGCGTGTGGCCGCAAAAAATGCGCTCAGCTTTGCCAGGTTTTGCGTAGCT
>JBGPZS010000137.1:0-8899 GCA_041493865.1 Terriglobia bacterium | reverse complement strand
CGTTCAAGCCATTTTGGCTCGTTCTGCGGCAGATTGGCCTTCATGGAGAAGTCCGTCTTGGGAAGATTCAGGGTCTTCTTGAGCTCGAGCGGCGGCCGCATTCTCTCTCCGAAAAGGGGGATTGATTCTTCATTATAAACAGTATCTGCCTCAGGCTTAACTTTGAACCCGAAAGGCCAGTGGACAGCCGGCCCTGACGTTACGAAAGTTTGCTTCGAATTTACCGATTCCATACAAAGCCTGGGGCACAATGTGAATCTAATGAAGCGCGAGAGAATCCAATTCAGTACGCGCCAACTTTGAATTTGCCGGAAAAAGAGGACCCAAAAGTGTCCACACGACATTCTTCTGTGACGGAAGAATCAGCTCCAGGTGATGTTCAGGCAGGGAAACTTTCCCTGCGAAATACAACTTGCACCGCGAAACCCTCATCTTCTATGAGTGAGAACAGACCACACGAAAGAAGTGGTGAAGAAAAGGTTTTACGGGTCGGACCCATGGCGAATCACGTAATCGTTCCCAATCAGGCCTTCAGTAGAGATGTTCCCCAGCTCAACGGCCTTCCAGAGATGCATCAATCGATGCTGACGTCGCTTTTCAAGAACGTCAAGGAAGTGCTATTTCCGGAAAAATTACCGCCTCTGCGACTCACATCGCGTCCTGTGAACGTGCGTGAGATCTGGAGCACAACCCGCCATAAGAAAGCGACCACCGGCTCCCTGACGCTGCATGCGTTCGGGATCGCTGGACTGATTGCGATTTCCATTTGGGGCGGCCGCGCCGCCTCCGTGGTGAAGCAGGAAGAGCACGTTACGCTGCTTACCCCGCCGCTCACGGATTATCAGCCAGTCATGAAGCCGGCAGTCGCGCCGAAAGCGCTGGCCGGCGGCGGTGGCGGCGGCAACGCGTCAAAGCTTATCGAAAGCAAAGGCCACTTACCCAAGATCGCGCCCGAACAGATCGCGCCTCCAACGGTGGAGATCCTGAACAACAAGCCCAAGCTTGCCGTGGAAGCAACCGTAGTGGCGCCGCCCAACGTGAAACTGCCCGACAATCCCAACATGCCGAACCTGGGTAATCCCATGTCGGCGCGGGTAAGCGGACCGGCTTCGAACGGGAGCGGCACCGGTGGCGGCATCGGGTCGGGCTCCAGCAACGGCGTTGGCTCCGGCAGCGGTCCCGGACATGGTCCTGGACAAGGCGGCGGATACGGCGGCGGTACCTATAAACTGGGAGACATCGGTGTGTCAGCGCCGGTCGCCAAGTTCACTCCTGAGCCTGACTTCTCTGAAGAAGCCCGCAAAGCCAAGTATCAGGGCACGGTGGTGCTGGCTGCTGTGATCGGACCGGACGGACGGCCGCGCAACATCAGGATTGTCCGCAGCCTGGGCATGGGCCTGGACGAAAAAGCCGTGGAGCGGGTAAAGACCTGGCTGTTTGAGCCGGGAAAAAGGAACGGCACTCCCGTGGCCGTGGCAATGAATTTAGAGGTGGATTTCCGGCTGTTTTAACACCGTTTATCTGCACAATTAAGAAGGAGAGGAGAACCTGCCTCTCCTTTTTGGTCTTTAGCGCTCCAGAAGGATCTTACCGCGGATAAACACGATCAACGCGGATTACTACCTAAAGAGTTTTTCTGTAAGAATCTTTGTTTCAAATGCTCTCTTTGCCGCGATGCAGCATTCGCCGGCGGGAATCGGGCTGCCGTGCGGGCAGGTGCGCGGATGTCCCAGGAATGAGCAGATGCGCTCGGTAGCCTCAGGCGAGAGGATGTGCTCGAATTTGCAGGCCTGTTCCGCGATCTCTTTTTCGTCGTGCACGTGGAAGGTTTGGGTAAACAAGCGCTCGGCCAGCCGGTGGCGGCGGATCACGTCTTCCGCGCGCTTGCGGCCTTTCTCCGTGAAGATAATCATGTGATCGCCATGTCCGGTGTATTCGCTCGTGGGCCGGAAGGCCACGTGGCAGCGGTTGAGCACCTGCTTATGCGTGTGCGGCTCCAGAGCGTGCTCGGTGAGGTCCACCAGTCCCAGGTGTGTCATGCGCTCCAGCGCCAGACGCATGGGCAGAGCGCCTTCCACTTCCACCCGGCCTAACTCTGCGGGCTCGCCGTTTTCCGCCAGCACCCACAGCTCTTCCAGCACTTCGTCGAACTGCTCTTCGTCGGACATGGCGAAGATTTCCTGCGCGGCGATCTTGCCATGATGCAGCTCCAGGCGGCGGTCGGCCAGCCGGGCAACCACGGGATCATGCGTGACCATGATGATGGTGCGTCCCTGGGCGTGCATCTCACGCAGCTTGCGGAGAACGATTTCCTCATTCACGGCGTCAAGGTTGCCGGTGGGCTCGTCAGCCAGGATGATGTGCGGATCGTTGATCAAGGCGCGGGCAATGCACACGCGTTGCTGCTCGCCGCCAGAAAGCTGCGAAGGCAGGTGGCTGGCACGGTCCTTCAGCCCGACATGGTCCAGGGCGGCCAGCGCTTCACCTTTGTCCGTCATGCTGTGGAAGTATTGCGCCAGCATCACGTTCTCCAGCGCGGTAAGGTACGGAATGAGATGAAATTGCTGGAAGATAAAGCCGATCTTTTCCGCACGGAAACGGTTCAATTCCGCCGGAGACATCTTGGAAACGTTGGTCCCGTGGATCCAGATCTCGCCCGCGGTCGGCTGATCAAGGCAGCCCATCAGATTCACCAGCGTAGACTTGCCGGAACCGGATGGCCCCATCACGGCCAGCCATTCGCCCGCCGCCACGGAGAGCGAAACGTCGTCGAGCGCGCGGAGCTCGACGTTGCTCTTGTAGACCCGCGTCACGTTCTTGAGTTCGATGGGCATTATTCTCCTCGGAGGATCCCCGCGGGCTGTATTTGTTGCAGCAATCGTAGCGGCGCGGTGGAGGCAATCAGCGCCAGGGCCACGCT
This sequence comes from Terriglobia bacterium, assembly GCA_041493865.1. Lineage (GTDB taxonomy): Bacteria > Acidobacteriota > Terriglobia > Terriglobales > Acidobacteriaceae > Angelobacter. The sequence continues at coordinate 5,979 of JBGPZS010000137.1, read as the reverse complement.
GCCCAGCAACACTGGCAGCAACAGCATTGGTTGCGGCAGGATGGCGGCATCAAAGTTTGCTTTGCCTATCCAAAAAGCAATGCCACTACCCAGAATAAAGCCGGCAGCCGATCCGATCAGCGCCAGCAGGGCGGCTTCAGAGGCAAACAGGAAGTTCACGGTCCGGTTGGACGCTCCCAAGGCCTTCATCACGGCGAAATCCCTGCGGCGCTCGAGAACCGAGCTGGTGAACGTGGCCACCATGCAAAGCATGATCAACACCACTACCACGATCGAAGACGCCAACACCACAGAGCGCGTTTTGCCGACGACCGCCGTCTGGGCCTGCGTGATCTGACGGACCGGCTGGACTTCCACGTTGAGAAGGGAAGAACTGAGCTTCGCAATCGAGTCTTGGATCTCCCGCGGCCTGCCTTCCACGCGAACCAGAGCAGTGTTCGGTCTAATACCGGTGAGCGCGCTGAATTCCGCCAGATCGAGATAGATGCGGCTGTCATCTTCAGAACCCGTGGTAAAAATCATTTGCGGATGAATCTCAGCTCTTCTGCTTCCGAAGGTGAGATCGAATTTTCCTCCGGTTGGAGCGAAAAGAGTTGCAGCGTGGGCGCCAATCCAGGCCTTGCCGCCGGGCGTTTCAACCGGGCGGACGGACCACCAGGAATTCAACTCGCGCAAGGCCTGTAAGTCCGCCCCAGCAATCACGACCTTCGCATCATTTGGCCCGGCCGCAATGGCATACGCCACAGGCACTACTTTTGCCTTGGCGCCAACCGCAGCACTGATCTTCGCCAGTTCGCCGGCGTTGAGGGGGCCCGAAGTCTTGGTGACAATTACGTTCGCGCCGAAGCCCCGGAACTCGCGGCCAAGCTTACCTTCAAGGTCAGAGTAAATGGTGAGCGCAGCGGTGGCGATGGTGGCGACCACGGCAACCGAGACCAGCGCGGTCAGGGCGCGGTCTTTGCGCACCCAGGCGGCCTTGAACAGCAGGCGGAACAGAAGCTGGCGGCGGTTCATACGTCGCCCCGGAGCACCACGGCAGGATCAAACTGCATGGCTTTTCGCACCGCGCCGGCGCTGCCGATGAAGGTAACCAGGATGGCGGCACAGAGGACGACGGCAAGCACGACGGGATGGACCACGATCGCCGAGCCAAAGATGCTTTGGCCGATGCGATGGGCGAGCGCCGCGCCGGCAAGAAAACCGATCAGTCCGCCGGCCAGCGCAAGAAAACCGGCTTCAGTGAGAAACAGGAAAGCCACCGCTGTGTTTCCCGCGCCCAGAGACTTCATCAGCCCAACTTCCTGCCGTCGCTCCAGGATGGTAGCCGCCATGGCGGCGGAAACCGCCAGCGCGGCCGCCAGCAACGCGGCCAGCGTCAGCAGCAGCATGAGTCCGGAAATGTGCGAAAGAACCTTGCCCTGGTTCTGCTCGACCTGGCGCACCTGTTCCACCCGCACATTGGGAAGAGCTTCATGGATTTGAAAAGCGATGGAGTTGGCGTAAGGCGAGCAATACCAGCGGTCGCGCATGGCCGGCGACATCTTGTTGGGATCTTTGCGTGCGAAGGCGTCTTCCGGCTTGGTAAGCGCGCTCACGGTGACGCGACGAACAGCGTTGGACTGGCCGAGAATTGTCTGCACAATGTGCAAGGGAGCAACAATGGCCAGCTCTTCCGCGCCGCCCGTGTTCAGAATGCCGCTAACGCGCAGCGCCTTACCGCCGACTTCAATATGGTCCCCCACGGCGAGGGCGGCCTGCTTCGCCAGCTTGGAGCCGGCCAGGATATCGGGCGCATGCTCGGGCCAGGCAGCGTAATCCCGCGGCCAATCGCCTTCCACCTTCCACCACGGGTTCAGAGTGCGTACTCCGGTGGTGAACTGCTCTTTGCCGTAGGCAAGCGGCTGGGCGAAATAAGTGCCGATGAGTTCGGCGTTAAACGAGTTTCCCTTCGCCGTAAAAGTCTTTTGATCGGAGAGAAACGGCGCGTAGCCCTTGATATTGTGGCCCCAGAAAATGCCTTTGATCTTTGCCAGGTCGGATTCGGGGATGAAACTGCCTTCGCTGGCTGGCTTCAGATCTACGCCGCCGATATTCACATCGAGCGTATCTTCCACCGGGGTAATCACCAGATTGGCGCCCAGGCTGCGCAACTCCTGGTTGATCTTGTCGCCGATGTCCGTTCCCACGGCAATCATGGCCGTGGCGATGCTCATGCCCAGCGCGATGGCCAGCAGGGCCACCGTCTTGCGCCGCTTCTGCCTACGGAATGATTCGAACAACAATCGCAGGAACATTACTTTGAGAATTGCCCAGCCTGTTGAGCCAGGTCTGTGACAGAAATCACAACCGAATCGCCATCCTGAAGCGGTTGTATTGGAATTGGGTTGCACCCGCCCGGCTGACCCACGCTCTGCGGGTTAATGGGAGCAGCGCAGTTCTTGCAGATGATCCCGTTGGTCCCCTTGTAAAAGCCAACGCCGCCGCAAATCTGGCAGGCGTCAAAAACCACAGCTATCTTGCCGTCGGGCTTGCGATAGAGAAAGAAATGGACCTTTGTGTCCTTTACGTCGGCACTGTAAAACCTCAATTCGCCCTGGGGCAGGTCCCTGGTGGAAATGTTGGTCTTCCCGCTCGCGTCGAAAGTGATTGCCGTTGCCGGGGATGCGGGAGGCTCCTTGGCATAGATGAACTCGGCCGTGACCATAAAGATGAAGATGAAAGCGGTAGCACAGGCCATGATGGCCCAGCGCCGCTCGCGCTTCGCCGTCCACTCCAGCTTGCGCTCGTCTGCCTTTGTGGCGGCAAGCGCTGCTTCGGGCTTGCGCCGGCGGTACTCCAGCAAAATCATCAGCGCCACCAGGGCCAGCATGGTCACAGGGAAGAAGAAATCGTTGCGAACAATGGGCCCGATGACCGCCATCTCACGCCTGCTGGGGGGAAGGAAGCCGGTTTCTGAAAGCTCATGCAGACCGGAGATCACCAGTTGTGCGGCGACAAAGAACAGAATCACGGTGGTGACACGGAAGAATTTGCGCAGATCGATGCGCACGCTGCCCTTGACGAACATCACGCCGAACACAACAGCCAGGGCGACACCCAGTAGTGTCCCCAAAAAGCTCATGAGCTCGGTGGAGTTCAGAGATACGCCGGCGAGGATGGCCACGGTTTCAATGCCTTCACGGAAGACCATGAGGAAGACGAAGGCGAACAGGCCCCACTGTGATCCGGCGCCCGCCAGCGAACCGACCTTCGACTCAATCTCGCCTTTGAGCTTGCGGGCGGTGCGCATCATGAAGACGATCATGCCCACCACCATAACGGCGGCCACCAGCATGACCCAGCCCTCGAACGCATCCTGGGTGATGGGGAGATAGGAAAGCGCGATGGCCCCGCCCACACTGGCCAGCAGGGCGGCGCCCAGGGCAATATAGACGGTCCGGCGCAGATCAGGACGGCCAATCTTGACCAGATAAACCAGGGTGATGCCCACGATTAACGCGGCTTCGACCCCTTCCCGCAATGTCACCACCAGGGCGGAGAACATGAGATCAGCGTTCGACTATGGCTCAATTATGAAAATGAATTTCAATTTCAATTTCAATTAGAAATTGTATCACCTAAGGCAAGGTAGTCCAACAAATTGAAAATGCAGGATGTGCGGGTCAGTTTCCGAGCAGGCTCACGCATTGCCTCATCTGGGAAAGCAATCGCACATCCCGGTACTCGCCTTGCCGCGTCTTATTCATGGTGCGGTATAGCCCGAAAATCACCATCTGTAGATCCGCCGAGGAACTAATGTGGCTTCGGCCGCTATGGGAGTCTCTGTGCACGGCAGGCAGGCACACGATATTTCAGAGCTTTGAGCTGAACCTGCTGGCGGCGGAGAGGTTTGTCGCCAGGGAACAGCCGTACGTAGTCTGCGCGGAGGACTCCGGTGGCGCGGCCATTGTTCCCGCTGCCTTGCGCCACAGCGACAATTCAATTCGGTTGCTGGGGGAGGAGCTGTTCGATTATCGCTGCTTCCTCCATTGCGGGGATGACCAAGTTCTGAGCGGGGCGCTGGCTGCACTGGCAAAGCTCCAGCGTCCGCTCGAAGTTGTAGCGGTGCGCGAAACCGACCGTGGGACCGTGACCAGTGAACTGCCATTGCTGCCGTTTGCAGCCGCACCGGGCGTGAGCTGCACGCAGGTATCAGCCGAGCAGTTTGCTGAAGCACATTGGCGCCCGGCGCGCAATCTGCGTCGTCTTGAAAGACTGGGCTTCGCGCTGCGAAGTTACGATGGCGCGAATCCTCAGCTCCTGTGTTCGATCTATGCCGGCAAGGCGGCACAGCGCGGATCCAGCCTGTTTCACGATTCTGCAAGGGTTGAATTCCTGGTCAGCGCAGCAGGGCTCATGCCGGACCTATTTGAAATCTTCACGCTGGAAAATGGGCCGCTGATGGCTGCCGCACTGGTGGTTCTGCGTGACGGTGGCTGTCGCCGTTTTTACACCGGATGGTTTGCTCCCGAGTACGAGAAGCACTCGCCGGCGCTGGCGCTCATTTTTGAAGTAACGAGGCAATCGCTGGCTGCCGGCCTGGATTGCGACTACATGACCGGCGAGCAGCCGTACAAACTGCGCCTGGCCACGATCGCGGCACCGTTGTATCGCGTGCGGGCGACGGCAGAGCAGCTAAGCGAAGCTGGAAAAGCTGGAGAACCGCGCATAGCGGCTTAGGACGCTAGGATTGTTGTTTGCAATTCACCCTAAGCCTAAAAATCGGAGCATGAGGAACATATTCCCCTTACGGTAAATATTTTCTGCAGCATGTGTGGCAGTAACGACCTGGCTGCTGCCAGCAAACCATTTCTTCGATCAGTTCAGTTTCTGGGCATTCCCATTTTGTCGTTTCCGATCAGCTCACCTCAGCGGCTTAAAGCCGGATAGTTTGTACCCTGATCGCAGGATAAATCCTGCTCCACCCCGCTCGACTTGAGAATGTTTCATCGAGCTAGTCGAGGGTTCCCAAGCACTTCAAAAATTCCTTGGCGGCTTCCGACTGCGGGAACAGTTTTTCTTCTTCGCGGAACGCTGCGGGATGCACCGAGCGTCTGCTGCCGCGCAGCTTTACCGGATGCCGGAGATGCAGCATCTCGTGATAGACCAGATACTCGATGGCGTATCGCGGCACGCGGGGCCCATCGAAAACGCGGCTGACGACGATGGTATTGTGCGCGGGATCGTAGTGTCCCAGGCTGTGCAGAGCGTGACTGCCGCTCCAGGTCATCTGCGGCCGGGCCATCAAGCCGTGGAAGAAACGCAGATTCAAGTCTTCAAAAACCTGGTCAAGGTCATAGTGCTGGCCCTTTGGGCCCTCAATGCGCTTGCGTCCGCGCATCTGGCGAATGAGATGCGCTTTGGCGGCCATGGCGTGGCTGCCGGTGAATTTGCGATAGCGCGCAGCGTGGTCAGAGTCAATCGGCTTGCGGTGGAGCTTGGCGATCAGGATGTGCAGGATGGCATACAGCACCGTTTCCGGCGCGCCTTCCAGGAGATCAGAGAGGCGGACAAAGATTCGTCCCTGGCGTAGGCGGATGGTGTTGTTGATGTTGGCGAAACGATAGAAACGGACCTCAAATTCCGGCGTGGGCGTGCGCGGACGCAGCTCACGATACGCCTGCTCAAAAATCCGGGATAGGTCAGAAGTCATTTTTTGCAACGTCCCGAGCAAAGCGAGGGAACCCTATTGTTACTTTGCTGAGGAACCGCACGATTCGCCCCGATTTGGCCGCGCGAAACATTCATCTGGCAATAGGGGCCCCTCGCGTAGCTCGGGGTAAAGCAAGAGCTATTTCTTTTTCTCTTCCACGGGGTTCTTTACGTCGTGCGTGGTCTCTATGTATTCGCGCGCCATGTCAGCGTTGGACTTGAGGGCTTCCTGCGCATCCTGCAGGGCGAAGCGGAAATCGGGCGCTTCTTTTTTGGTTGCGTGGTCGG
>JBGPZS010000154.1:0-8304 GCA_041493865.1 Terriglobia bacterium | reverse complement strand
GGCGCGGGCATCTTGGAAAAATCGCTGAAGCGGCCGATGATGGTTTTCAGGTTGGCGATCTCGGCCAGCAGGGTGATTGTGCTCTCGCGGAAGACTTCGTCGAACTGTTGCGGCGAGTTTTGCCGCGCGCGGAGCAGGTTCTCCACGGTGATTTGCAGCGGGAAGAGGGGGTTCTTCAGTTCGTGGGCCAGGCGTCGCGCCAACTCACGCCATGCGGCCACGCGCTCGCTTTGCACCAGGCGCTCGCGCTGTCCCATCAACTCTTCCGTCATCCGGTTGAAGGCCACAGCAAGCTTGCCAATCTCATCCTTGCCTGAAGTCTCCACGCGGACGTCCCAATTGCCCTGGCCGATCTCCGTTGCCGCCTGCGCCAGCGTCCTGATGGGCCGGCTGAAGCGTGCTGTGACAATCCCGCTCACTACCACGGCGATGAATACACCCACTCCGGCGATCACCAGGCTGATATTGCGGATGCGTTTTTCCAGCAGCAACTCCTGCTCCAGAGAGTTGGCGACCAGCAGCACGGCAGGAACGCGGTCCGTGTAGCCGGGCAAGGGGATGGCGTGCACGATCTCTTCCTGTCCCAGCGCGGGATCGGAATCGACGGTGGCTGAGGCCTCGGTGCGCTGCTCCAGGACTTTCTCGACCAGAGCCGTCACCTTGCCGGCGCTAAAACTTTCTTTGCCTGGACCTATGAGTTCGCCCTGTCCCTGCTCCGGAGCGCTGAAGATGGAGACCCGCAACCCTTCAGGAGCGGAGAGCGACTGCACCACTGCATCCAGCTTGCGTCCGCCGATGAGATAAAAACTCAGGCCATGAACGTGCACCTGCCGGAAGCACAGCATGGCCAGCACGCTGCCCTGCGGCGTTTCCACATGTTTCAGAAAAGCCTGCTGCGGCAGCGGCGCCGGACGGTCTAGGAACCAGCGTTGCTTGTATCCAAAACGTGCGGGCCAGTGCGCGGAAGAAATAATGGCGCCGTCCGGGGCGATCAGGTCCAGGAAATCAAGCCGCTGTGCTGCGGCATCAGACGCGGCCTGATTCACGTAGTTGGCGTATTCCGCGCCGTTGGCCAGCTCCGTCACAGTGCGTAGCATTGCGTCCGAGCCGGCGATGGCTTCCACGCCGCGCGTGATCTCTTCGCCTTCATGTTCAAACTCGCGGCGGAACTGGTTCACCAGCGCTGACGTGCGTTCCTTTTCTACCTGCCGGAATGCCTCGTGGGCCCGTGTTTCAATCAGCCAGGCCACGGCCCCAACGCTGGCGGTAATGCTCACCGTCACCAGAAGAAGCAGCTTGGTCTTGAGTGACACAGCTACCGCGCTCCTTCCACCCAGAGCTGGTCAAGCTGCCACGCACCATTCGCCAGTTGCTGCCAGTTGTGCGCGCTGTTGTTCAGCCAGAGCACCTGGGGAACATGGGCCACGGGCAATATGCGAAAGCCCTCCAGCATCTTGCGCTCGATTTCAAAGAGATCTTCAGGCCGTGTCGCGCCCAGAATGGCAAGGTTGCTTGCCTGGAGAAGTCCGAGATCGTCGCTGCGTGCTGCAAGCGCCGTGGACGAATCGACTGATGCGAGCGGCACGCGCAGCAGAACGGCATCCGCGTTGATGGACGCCCGTGCCGCCCTGCTGTTAACGTGCGATTCCCCATACGGCTGTACCACGATTCCCGCTTCCCTGGCGTCAACGGCAATACGCTCCGCCACCAGCTTGGCCAGCGGATCAGAAAAATCATAAGCGAGTGTGATCGGCCTGATCACCACGAACGCGGCTGCATCGGCGCGAAGCTCTTTCGCACGGTCAAGGTTCGTGGCGCCGCCAAACATGAACTCGTATCCCGTCAACCACTGCGGGAGCAAGCCGGAAGCGGGGGTTCCTCTTCGCTGGAACAGAACGTTGCTGATGGCCGCGCGGTTGATGGCCAGCCCAAGGGCCTCACGCACCCGCTGGTCCACGGGCTTTTTGCCCGGCCGTTCGCCGCTCTCCGTCTGCAGGAAGACGATCGCCAGAAGATCAGTAGGGCGGGACAACGTTACGGTCTGATTGTTCTGCTCCACCGTGCGAATCTGGTCAACGCTCAACTCGGTCGCGGCGTACGGCCCCAATTGGCGGTCCATGAGCTGTTCCCGAAGAGACGATCCCATCTGAAATTCAATCGCGTCGGCGAAGGGGCGTCCGCCCCAGTAATCGTCATTCGCGGTGAATTGTGCGCGTTCACCCGCCTGCCACTGCGTGAGCTTGTAGCCGCCGGTACCCACCAGGACCACGGCTCCGTTGCTGTCCGTTTGCCGTTTCATGATCGCGTATTTGGGCAATGCCAGTATCTCCGCCATATGTTGCACCGGCGAAGGCGCTTCGATCGCGATGGTCTGACGGTCGAGAGCTGAATATTTCCACCCTGGGTTGCTCCTGGCCAGGCTGGCTGCAGCGTCGGCTGCGGTGAGCACGGTGCCATCGTGAAAGTTCGCCAGCCGCAGGCGGAACTGCCAAACGCGTTTCGCCGTGTCCGCATGCCAGGACGATGCAAGCCTGGGACGTACACGCCCTTGCGCATCGATCTCGGTCAGAGTTTCAAACGTCAGCGCCGCCAGGCGGTCGCGCTCCGCTGGATGGTCCTCCTCGCTCAACGGGTCAATCGACATGACTTTGTCATGCAGCAGCACGCGCACCGTGCCGCCATAGCGCGGACGCGAGCTGCCATAAGCGCCGGCCGCCATCAGCATGACGCTACTGATTGCAAATAACTGTAAGAGTAAACGCTTCATACTTCCCTGATATTTGTGACTGCATCACTCCGTTGACCACCTGGCTGTAATTTCCGGCGGTCCACAATGCTTCCACCGCACCGGGCAAATCCACCGGAGCACTCACGGGCAAGGCTTCGCGCCCCGTGATCTCGACGGCCTGTATGCTGTCCGGCCGGATGGTGTCCGTAGGTGCGCTGGTCAAAACATGCCAGCCTGAACCGCAGGTGGAATGGACCACGGCCAGCGTGCTTCCCCAGCCGTTGAACGTTGCCGCGGGCGAGGTGAGATCATTTTGAAAAAGCCGCGCGCGGCCGTCGATGCCGGAGAAAAGCCAAAAGCGCTGATCGCCGATCTGCCATGTTGCTCCCGAAAAAAACGGCACCACGGAGGCCCCGGCGCTTTGTCCGGCGAGAAGCCCACTGAAGAAATTTCTTCTTGGACTGAAGAACGCAACCAGCTGTCCCTGGTCCAGCGGCCAGGGATCGTCGCTGGCGTTGCAGTCGAGCGAAGGCGGAGAGATTTTTCCGCTGCAACGGGCGCCGGGTAAAAACGCGCTGATCTCGCCGCCACGCACTTCAAGTCTTCCGCGCACATCGCGCGGCCATGGGTGCTGGTGCGGTATTCCCAGCGTTTGCCGCGGACGCCATTGCCCGGAATCGCTCGAATAAAGAGAAAGCTGCCCGGGTTCCAGCACCAGCAGGTTCTGATTGTCCTGGTAAAAATCCAGGATCGGCGTGTCCTGCTGCCAGACAGATATCTTGCGGATGGTGAGCGTTGGCGTGCGCGACGACAGCGCGCGCTGCTGGCGCGGCAGTTTCTTGATTACCAACTGGCTGCTCGATCCCTGCTGAATATTCGCGATCCAGACATGACCCTGCCAGTCTTCGGAAAAGGTGATCTGCACGTCAGCCACAGCCTGCTCGGCCTTTACCAGCCTGACGTTGGCATTGCGAAAGGCATTGAAGATTGCATTTTGCAGTGCCTCCTGAGCGTCAGGCGGAAGGGAAGACTGGTTCTGGAAAGTCACAGAGACGGCTGAAGGCGACCCGCCGCGCGAGAGAACCAGCTGCACAAACTCTGCCGCCATCGAGGGCACGGAGGATGCGTCCTGCTGGCATGCTGAAGCCGCCGGCAGAAACAAAAACAGGAGCGCACAAAACCATGGCTTTAATGCGGTCTTCAACATTTTAGAAAGCTGACTGTAACCAATTTGACTGGAAAATACCGCAAATGGCAATCGGGGAAACACCTTCTGAACCACTGACTGCACTGATGAACACTGATACGCAGAAGACAGTTGCCAAGCTGCTTTCCGGGACTCAAATTTTCCTATCAGTGTCATCAGTGAAAATCAGCGGTAAGGATTTTCCGCCGGACCGGACGCCTGTCCCGGCGGAGACAGACGGCCCGGCTGGATTTCCAGCGGAAACTTCGCACGTATGCGCTAAAGTGCCGGGGCGCGTCCCCGCGGTCTGGCTCACTCTGTTGCCGTCCATCGCGCTGGGCACCACCACTTGCCGGCAGCGAGAATGAGCGGCAGCCAGGCCGCAGGAAACGCCCATTTGGCAGCGATCCAGTTCAGTTGCGGTTTTTCCACGGGCCTGCCATGGGGTTGATGGCCCTCCCGCAGGAGTTCCTTCCGGCCCCGATGAAATGCCGGACAAGGAACCCGGAGCTATAGGTCGCAACCGGCGGTGTACTGGACAACGATGAGGAAAAGTGCAATCCGTCTGCCGATCCACAAGTCATTGAAACAAAAGGTGCTCCAAAGCGCAGAATCGGCGCGCCTGTGTCAGACGGTCCACGCTATGTATCCTGAAGTAGACGGGGCAGAGGTCAGGCGCATTTCCACGGCGGGCAACTGTGGGCCTGGCGCGGACGGCCTCCGCGCCGTCGATAACCTGAGAATGCAAAGCCGGCGCGTCATTTCTTCGTTGTTTTTTGCGCGCTTGTCTTTTGTACCTTTGACTTTGGTGGAGAGAGAACGCAGGCGCCTACAGCATCAATGATCTGCTTGAAGTCTGTTTCAGTCTTGGCGTCGATGGCTTTCTGGAGGGTGGCGTCAGGTATTGGGAGATACAAAGCCCCAGCACATGTTGGAGAGGAACCAAACTGAATCTCTTTCGGGTTGTCGGTTGAGGCAAAGGCATACTGATACTGGACCTTCTTGAGGCCCATGTTTTCCGCCAGGGCCACGCGCAGGAGCCGCTGTACTATTTCAAATCGAACTTCCTTTCCAGTCCAAAGCGCGTTGGTCTCCCGTGTCTGGGCCTTCCCCAGCGGAGACGGGGTCCAGCGCACCAGCAGGCCCTGGTTCAGCAGATCGGATTCAAGCCGGACATTATTGCTGGCGATATCGGACCCTCGAAAAACCTTGATTTCGCTGTCATAAACAATTCTTACCGTGAGCACACTGCCATTTGAACCCTTGAGCTGTAGAGACTGCCCAATCGGCTGTTGACCAGGCAACGGGAACATCTCTTCCCGATTGGAATAAAACTGGAAAAGCCCGCCAGGAGTGGTCAGTTTCACCGCGCCATTGATGGGAAGCGACGTGAATCCCGGTACCGGAAAGTAGAACGACGAACCTAGCTCGATGCTTTGGTCGGAGACGATAGGAAATTGTCCGACGAGGATGTCCTGATGCGCGCGGTCTTTCATCTCAACCGTATTGCCCCCGGCCGTCAACACAAGACCGGCGTAGGTCTTTGGCGCTCCACCGGACGGACGTATTCCCTCCACCACCAGGCGGTAGCTCCCTGCCGGCATGCCCGCCCATACAACGGGCAAGAGGCCATCTGTCTCGCTGGCGTTTGTTGGCGTCACATTGCCCGGTATCGGCGGCAATGTCAGGTCCTCAAATTCTCCGTCGAGCCGGTTGAATTTGAGCGGTCCATTGAAGATTACTTGTCCGTCCTTGAGGAACGTTATTCCGTGCGTGCCCGCGGCAAGCATTCTGGCATATTCGAGAAACCCCAGGGTTATGTTGTACTCACCCCTGGAATTGCTTACAAATTCCTGGGTCCCCCATCTGATTTCGTAATAGCTGGCATAGCTGGAACAGGGACGCGGACTCTGTGGGCATGAAGCCTGAGGAATCTGCACCCACAGGTTCCCCTTGACTACGCGAGTGCCATTCACGGAACTGATAAACCCGTACGCGAAAAGCAGCACAAAAATGACAAACGTCAGAGACTGGACCCATGGCTTCTGCTTCAAATAGTATTTGTCGATGAATTTTGCCACCAGCGACATCTGATCGCCTGGCGTTCCTGACGATTTCTCTTTCTCTTTTTGCGGCGCCGTTCCTGTCATGTTAGACACCTGCCTCTTCAAACTTCCTGATTTGCAACTGCCAATGTTATTCCCGTTGCGCGCACATCCACCTTACAGATTGTGCCTCTGAGCGCAAGAACGTTTCATAGGAGCCAATCCTTTCTCGCTTTATAATGACCATTAGTCAAAATTGACTTATAGTCATTTATAGTGGATGGTCAATCATTATGGAAGAGCTTTCAGGCCATGAAGCCAGCCCGGAACCCGGGCGTCGTGAGCGCCGCCGCGCAGCAACCGAGAAACGCATCCTGAGTGCAGCGCTGGACCTGTTTTCAACGCATGGCTATCTGGAAACCACGGTCGAGCAGATCACCGAAGCCGCGGACATCGGCAAGGGGACCTTCTTCAATTATTTCCCCACCAAAGACGCGCTCATGGTGGCGATCTTTGAATCCGTTGGGCAACAATTTGCCCAACTCCGGGCCAGCGTGGCCGGTACACAGAATGTGCGCGCGTCGCTGACGGAATTCGCCCACAGCCTTTTAAGGATGGTGGTGCACGCTCCCAAAATCGTGCGCAGCTTTTTTGGCCTGGCGCTTACCGATCCCCTGGTAGGCGAACGTTTTCAATCCGTCCTGATGCAGTCGCGGCAGACGGTTGTGGCCATGCTGGAGCACGGACAAAAAATGGGCCAGGTGCGCTCGGACATTCCCGCGGCGGTCCTTGGCCGCACGCTGCAGCAATTCATTTTTGGCACGGAGATTTTGTGGGGCTTTACCACCGGTGAAGACCTGCATGAATGGATTGACGTAACACTGGAGATCTTTTGGAAGGGAGCAAGATCCGCACGGATGGCTGCAAACCCATGAGGGCAAAAACTGGGTTTCAGGCGCCAACCTGAAACCCCAAGGAGCACAGCCATGAGTTCAGCAGTAAAAAAGCAGGCGAAACGAATAAAGCAGTGTCGTCGCCGCCTGGTGAAATCAAGGCCGCTACCAATGAGACACGCCCGCTGCGAGTGCGGAACACAAAAACGGTGAGATTGCTCGTCAAGGGCAACGGCCCGTACAGTCAAGAGCCAATTGCACGTGCTAATAGTTTGTTGCGGGACTTGGGGGGAAGGGAAGCGGCGGATCATTTACGCCAGAAATAGTAAAGGCTGTGACATTGGTTATGCTCTAGCCGCTAACTCCTGCGAGGGAGCCAGCAACGTGGATGCATGTACCGTCACAGCCCTTGATGCGACCACTGCTTTCGCAGTCCCTGACCCCGGCTTGCCCCTCGCAGGGCTCGTCGGTTTTTTCGGGTCCGGGTGTCCAGCGGATCACTCCACCAAACCTAGTCACCCAGTCTACTTCGGATCAGCCACTGTTTATTTTGACCAACCCTTTCGACCGTCGACGTGAGCACTCCTAAACGAAGGACGCGAAATGTCAACGCCCGTGATTTGTGCAAGCGCAGATTTTTTTCCGCACATCCTTACATGCAAAAACACCGATGAAAATGCGGTCGTGAAGAGTACCTGCGACGCGGGTCCGCGTTTTCCACAGTGGTTTCCACAAAATCGGGTGAACCAGCGGGCATGGCCCGAGGTGCGGATGAACCAAATGATGCTCTTGACGCCGCAACCCCGGGTGCCTCATTGTGTGTCTTAGAGAGCAAATCAGGGAAGCAACCTGCGGAGAAGCAAATCTCGAGAGAGGCTAATCGCAGAGAGGCAAATGTCAGATTTGATCGCATATGTTGACGGCGGTTCCCACGGCAGTCCCGGCCCCTCGGGCATTGGCGTGCTGATTGAAAAGTCCGACGGCGAGATGATCCGGATTGCCAAGTGGATTGGCCACCACGATAACAACGTGGCTGAATATGCCGCTTTGCTGGAAGCTTTGCAGCGCGCTCTCGACCTTAAGGCCACCTCGCTCAGCGTTTACACAGACTCGCAACTGGTGGTGAAGCAGATGACCGGGGAGTACTCCTGCCGCAGCCCGCGCCTCTATTCTCTCCACTGGATGTGCCGCAAGCTTGCCCGCACCTTAAAATTCTGCATCGCCCACATTCCTCGCGAGCAGAACCAGGAAGCCAACCGCCTGGCCAACCACGCGGTACGTTATCGCAGGGATGCGGTCCCCGCCACGGAATAAACCTGGTTGGACTTTCTCGCACCCGATCGCAGGCCGCTCACACCTTGGTATTTTCGTAGTATTTGCCGATGATCAGGCCGATTTCCACCGCCGACTCAGGGTCCAGGTCCACAAACTCAAATCCTGCATAGAGCTGGT
>JBGPZS010000339.1:0-4857 GCA_041493865.1 Terriglobia bacterium | reverse complement strand
CGGACTTTTCTCGCGTGTATCTTTGGCGCCCGCAGGATGCCGACCTGATCCCGCGGTTCCATCGGGGCAATCTTGTTCTGGTGGGTGATGCTGCTCATCCCCTTTCACCTTTCACCAGCCAGGGAGTCTCGGCGGCGATTGCTGACGCTGTGGCGCTGGCTCAAGCACTGAAGACTGAGCCTGATCTTGAAACCGCGCTTGCCCGCTACTCCACTGAGCGGCGTGAACAATGCGCTCCTTACGTTGAAAAGGGTCGTGAGTTGACCCGGCACTTTCTTTCCCCGCAGATTGGCGGCACGGTCCTGTTGCCCCTTGCGGAAAGCGATCAGCCACCCCAGAGTTTTTTTTCGGACAACGCGGTCCGTCTGGATCTTTTGCGTGAACGCGCCTTCAATATGCGCTGGGCGCAGCAGCCTGCGGATGTCATACCCCTCACCGCCGCCGATCCTGATTTTCCCATCTGTCCTGCAATTCAGGAGCAGCTTGTGCGCCACGTGCGCGACGGAGTGCTCAGTTACGGCTTGCCGGAAGGCTTGCCCCAATTCCGTGAAGCTGTGGCCGGCTGGATGCGTTCCACACGGCACATGGACTGCAATACTGACGAGGTGTTCGCCACTGACAGCGCGGCTTCCGGCATGGCCGTGGTGGCGCGGGCCAGCCTGTCTACCGGCGATGAGGTTCTCATTCCCGATCCGGTGGATTTCCTGCTGCATCACACCGTGCAGCGCGCCGGCGCCACCCCCGTCCGTGTACCTGTGGGTCCGGCGAGTACAGCGGAAGAATTTATCGCCGGCATGGAGTCTCGCATGACTCCGCGCACGCGCATGCTGTGGCTCTGCAATCCCCACAATCCGCTTGGTGTGGTCTATTCGCGAGAGTGGCAACAGAAGGTGGCTGAGTGGGCCATCCGGCATGGGCTGCGCATTGTTTCCGACGAAATATGGTCGGACATCGTGTATGCGCCGTACCGCCATGTGAGCCTGGCCTCGATCTCGCCGGAGATCGCCCGCAACACGGTCACCGTTTACGGATTTTCCAAAAACTTTGCTTTAGCTGGACTCCGCGTAGGTTGCGTGATCTGCCCTGATTCCGAGTGGAAAAAAGAAATCGTCGCCGCCTCTGACGCGGAAAGCACGGTTTACGGCGTCTCTGTGCTATCACAAGTCGCTGTGATTGCCGCGCTCAATGAGGGGCGCGCGTGGCTCGCCGAGTTTGTGCGGCACCTGCAGGCCCAGCGCGATTATGTTCTGGACCGCCTGGCAGCATGGCCGGGTGTGACCGTGCATCCGCCACAAGGCACCTACGTCGCATTCCCTGACGTACGCAGCCTGGGCAACGACTCAGAACGCCTGTGCCGGCAACTCCGCGAACAGGCCCGTGTGGCCCTGGTTCCCGGCGCTCCTCGCTGGTTTGGCCCCGGCGCCAGCGGACATCTGCGCATCTGCTTCGCCACTTCGCATCGCATACTGCGAAAAGCGTTCGACCGGCTGGAGCCGGTGGTTGTTCAGATGGCAGGTGACCGCCAGCTACAAAAAGTTACTCATACCTGAGCGCGATCATGGGATCGACTTTCGCTGCCCGTCGTGCCGGTATGTAGCAGGCTGCAATCGCAACCACGATCAGCACCAGCGGAACCAGCGCGAATGTCACTGGGTCCGTTGCTGTCACTCCGTACAACAGGCTGCCTAACAAGCGTGAAGCCAGCAAGGCAGCCCCAATGCCGATGACAATTCCCAGGCCAATCAGTTTGGCGCCCCAGCGCATCACCAGGCCCAGAATATCTGCTGTCTCTGCACCCAGGGCCATGCGAATGCCCATCTCATGCGTGCGCTGGCTCACCGCGTAGGAGAGCACCCCATACGTGCCAATCGCGCCCAGCAACAGGGCCGTGCAGGCAAAGAAAGCCAGCAAGAGCGTGGCAAACCGCTCCTTCGCAATCGATGTGCGGATGATTTCATTCATCGGTGACACGTTAAAAACCGGAATGTCAGAATCAAGGGCCTGCAACTCATGGCCTACCGATGCCGTAAGCGCCCTTGGCTCCATGTTGGAACGCACCGCAAAACTCATGCCGCTGACCAGAGCGTACAGTTCGTCAGGAATCTGGCCGAACGGAATGTAAAATTCTGAACGAATCTTGGCCGTGGAATCCTGGGCCAGTCCCCAGTGTTTAACGTGCTGAACAATTCCAATGATCTCTCGCGGCTTGTCAAATCCGGGAAACGGAATAACCAGGTGTTGGCCCAGCGCTTCCTGATTGGGAAACAGACTTCGGGCCAGCTCTTCATCAATCACAATCACCTGGGCGCCGTTGAGGTTATCTTGTTCGCTGAAAAAGCGTCCGCGCAGTTGCCGGACTCCCATGGTCTTCAGGTAATTCGTGCCGGTGATATACATCATGGACCAGCTCATGTCCTCGGGCCGCGGTTTCGGCCGCTCGGCAACGTAAAAATTCGTCTCGCTGTCATCGCGCATCATGACGTCCGTAGTCAGCGATGCAGCTTCGATTCCAGGCACGCTCTCCAGTCTTTGCACCACGTCGTGGAACAGGTTACGGATTTTTTGCGGCTGGTTGTAGTGCAGCTTGGAAAATCCGATATCAAAAGTGAGCAAGTTGTCAGGCTGGAAGCCGGGGTCCACTTTCCCAAGCTTTTGCAAGGTGCGGATCGTGAGGCCCGCACAAACCAGCAGCAGCATGGCCATGGCCAGTTCCGCCACCACCAGGCCGTTTTGCAGAAGGTGCCGTCCGTGGGAGGAGCCGCGACCGCCTTCTTTAAGCGTTTCGTTCACGTTGCCACGCAGCGATTGCCACACCGGCGCCAATCCAAAAAGAATTCCTGTCACCAGGCAGAGCGCGAGCAGGAACAGGCCAACGCGCCAATCCACTCCGACTGAGGAGGCGCGCGGCAAGCTTTGCGGCACAGCGGCCAGCAGCCCGCGTGTCCCGGCCCACGCCAGCCCGACGCCAAGCATTCCACCAAGCAACGCGAGCAACACGCTTTCTGTCAAAAGCTGTGCGGCTACGCGGCCTCGTGATGCTCCCAGTGCCGTGCGCACCGCCAATTCACGTTGCCTGGGGACCACCCGGCTGAGCAACAGATTAGCCACGTTCACGCATGCGATCAGAAGGACCAGGGCAACTGCCCCAAACAGAAGCAACAGAGTACCGCGCACGTCTGAAACAACATCATCCATCATGGGAACAACGCTGACTCCGTGGCCAGCGTTAGCATCCGGATATGCCGCGGCCAGACGGTGGCCAATGTTATCCATGTCAGCGTGTGCCTGCTGTATGGTCACACCGGCCTTCAGCCGTCCCACCACCTGGGACCCTTCTCTCTCCATACGAATCTTGAGCCACGGCTTGCCAGAAGCTCCTATCGGCGCGAACACATCAACATTGGTGTAAAACCAGAAATCCCGTGGCGCTACGCCAACAATGGTGTAGTTCTGATCGTTGAGATGAACTGTTTTGCCAACTATGTTCTGATCGCCACCAAACCGGCGCTGCCACAATCCGTAACTGAGCATGGCAACGGGCGTTGCGCCTTCCTGATCGTCTTCAGGACGAAAATCGCGGCCCAGAGTTGGCGTTACTCCCAACAAGGAGAAAAAGTCCGCAGAAATTTCCCGTCCCAGAATATGCTCTGGCCCTCGGTCGCCGGTAAGCGTGAAGTCGGCGCGGCGGAACATGGCCAGCCCCTCGAATGAGCTGGACTGGGCCTTCCAATCCTGAAAATTCAAGTACGCGACAGACATAGAATCAAATTGCTGTGATACTTCCGTGAGGATCATTAGCTTTGCCGGCTCATGAAAAGGCAGTGGGCGCAGAAGGACTGCGTTGAGCACGGTAAAAATGGCTGTATTGGCGCCAATACCAATCGCCAGGGTGAGGATCGCCATCAAGGCAAACCCCGGGCTCTTCACCAGCGTTCTGAGTGCAAAGCGTACATCCTGCAGAAAGTTTGCCACGGGAACTCTCCTTTGAAGGAATCGACGAGCCTCTCCTTGAAAGGTATTACGCTGGGGAGCGTTAAAAAGTTCTGGAAAAATGGCTAAGGGCGAGGGACGCTTTGGGCGGAAGGTTAACTGATAAGAACACCTTTTGCAATGAATTCTCACGGAAAAAATGAAAGGGCGCAGTTGAGAGAACCTTTAAGGCCCTGCGCCCTTGGGAGTTTTCTTGATCAATCCACCTGGGCAACACACGCCTTAACCGCAATCAATCCGTTTGACGCCTCGCTGGCAGCATTCTTCGCATTGGCATCAGCAATAGGCTGCGGATCGACTGGGAGCCTTTGAATAGCGCCGCAGGTGCTTGGAACCACCGGATGCGGACCGTTGTGCACCGGCCTGGGATAAAAACCTCCGGGAGGAAATGATGCGGACGACGGATAACCGGCAGGAGGCGTGGAACTCCAGGACGAAGCAGAGGACGTCAGCTTAATGGAAGGAGCAGCTTTAGTAGCAACGTAGTTCGCCGAGTCTGTCACACTGGTTCCCGCCTTAACGAAGATCAGATCGGCGTTGACCGCGATGTCTGAATCAAACGTCAGGTCATTACGCACGGTCACCGTGCCGGTGGAAGCGGAAAGCGTGTCAGGCTGGGGCAACACGCTGGTGGAAATCGTTCCGCCAGAGTTGTTAATCGTAATGTATACATCGACTGGCTGGCCTTGAAAGGTCACGCTGCTCGTGCTCTTCATGAAAAGTGCAGCCATAGATCTGCCGCGCAAACCCGCTTCGTTCCACCCACAATCGATAAGACCCTGGCGCGAGTGGAATGCTGAAATGGCCTTCGGCATCAGTGTCCCTGCTGATGGGCGAGGCCGGCGCGGCCACTCCAGGAGTGATCCT
>JBGPZS010000373.1:0-4516 GCA_041493865.1 Terriglobia bacterium | reverse complement strand
CTTGTCTTCTTCAATTTCGGTGAATTTCGCCAGCTTCTTGCGGGCTTCAAAGTAGGTGCTCTTGCCGTAGCGCGCACGCAGGTCAAAACGATTGATCAGGCGGTCCTGGACGGTGCGGCTTTTCAAGACTTCAACGTAGAATGCGCCAGGCGTCTTGGCGCCAAGCAACCCCGCGGCGTCCAGGCCAAACGACGCAGGGCTGTCGCTCCCGCCCAGCGCCTTGCTCAGCAGTCCCATCATGGAGCTGCTGCCGCTGCCGCTGGAATTTTCCGCGGGCACAAATCTAACGGCGGATTTGTAGTGCGCTGGGACCAGATAGGCCACAACAATGGAGGCAAGCAGCGTCTTCCAGACTACACCCCAGAGAAAGCGGCGCGATCGCCACAGTACCCACAGTCTTTCCGCTTTCCTGTCCTCCGGGTCTGGCGCCGCGGGCGAGTACCGCTTCTCCATGTCCGGATGGATGGAGGGGGCATAAATGGGAACGGTAGCCGGACCCCTAGCTTCCACGTTTCAGTCTCCAATGCGGCCAATATGTTAATTGAAACGAAGCGGTGAAATCATTCTGTTTTTTGCCGGCACTCAACAGCGGAAAATTCCACCACTCGTACTGCAGAAAGCTGGAAAGCGAGACACGCGGGCTGAAATTCCACTCTGATTTGAAGTATAGGTCGCGCAGATTTCCGCCCTGGAGAAACATGTTGTCCGCGATTTCACTGCGGTAGCCGAACCGGAGCGTCTTATCTGAAGCGACCCAATATGTGCTGCTGGCGCGCAGGGCAATTCCCTGGCGGCCAACGGAAGCGTTGCCCAGGATATTGCCTTTGTTGGTGTAGCCATCCAGATAGCGGACATTCCAGTAAAAGAACCCGCCCTGGTCCGTCTGAATCAGACCGGGCAGGTTGGTGTATGAGGCTTCCACCCGCAAGTCCATGTGCGCTATTCCGGGCAAGTGAGACAAATAGATCCCCGGATTGTGGGCAGAGCGGCGCGGATAGCCAATCGGCGAAATCTCGTCTTCGACAAACGAATCTTCGTAAAGGGTCAGCCACCTTCTGAGTTTGGGAATGCGATAGCTGAAATCGAAAGTGGAACGCCGGTCGCCTGGATCGTTGCCGCGGCCAACAGCGTTGCCCACGGAAAAGAGGGAATGTTTAAGCGATCCCAAAGTTATCGGATAATCGGGCCCGCCAAACATGCCGGTACGACCGACTCCAAACTCAAAATTCGGTGTGGGTTTAAAGTTGACCTTGAAGCCGTTGACCATGGGCTGCTTCGCGAGAGTCCGGCCGAGCGAGAACACCGTCCCCAGGGTCGGGTCTTGCGTTGTCACCCAATGGTTCCCGGTCAATTTGCCTACCCAGAATTCCGTGCGATACGGTCCCAGCAGTCCCAAAAAGCTTGGCAGTTTCAGTGGATGCGTCTGGTCGACCAGCAGCATGTAAATTGGTTCAGCATTATTGCTCCACAGGAACGGGTCCTCTGTAGGCCCCGTCCAGAGCGTCTGTTTGCCAAATGAGGTCTGCCATCCTTTGATGTTCAGCGATAAGTAAGCATCCAGCAAGCGGAACTGGTTGAAGGCGGGAATGGAAGAGGCCGGCTGCGGGCCCTTGAAGTCAGCCACCTGGATCGCATCCTGTGCTGCCTGGGAGACACCCGGGGCTGAGGGCGCGTGCTCAAACTCGCCGCGAACATAAAAGCCGAGCGGACCGCTGACTCCGCTGGAGGAAAATCCGGTCGCCCAGTTGGCGCCACGCTCATAAGGCCTGCCGTAGTCATTCACTATGGTCTGGCCAAAATGATAGCCATCCGTAAGCGGCGGGCCGGAGATGCCGGTCACGCGGCCATACACCGAATCGAGCCCGATGTAATCCTTTTCTTGTCCACCCAGCTCGATCGAGAATTCGCGGACCAGGGTGGAATAGAGCCGCCAGGCTTCGTCAGGATTGAACTGGTCCACTTCACCGGCTATTTCTTCCAGAAGGCGGGCGCATTCAGAGCGCGTCCAGGGCCTCAGGCCCGTGATGGCGCTGTTGAGCACACCCAGGGCCGCAAGACGATCAAAGGCGGGATACACCCAATTGTCGATGGGAACATAAGCCGAGGCGCGGGCTGCGGCAGGCCCCTCGCCGGGACGATCAGGGGTAAAGGTGCCAAAATCTTCCGCCACATCAGCTTCATGATGCGCTTTGTAGACCTGGCGTCCGATGAGCCACCCCATGGCGCTACCCACCACCACGTCACTGGGGAAATGACTGCGCCCAGCTACCCGGGCAGCGCTCACGCCGGTGGCCACACCATAGGCAAAGATTTGTGTGAGCGGGCCAGGATATTCGTGGGCCAGAACGCTGGCCGCAGACCAGGCAAGAGCAGCATGAGCGGAAGGAAATGAAGAATTTGTGATCGAACTGCTGTCGTAGAAGAAACCCTGCTGGTTCCCCTCTGTGGGACGCGCCCGCGTAGTCACCGCCTTGAAGACCTCGGTGACGATCAGGCCGTCCGTGGCCGCCTCAATTGCCAATATGCCGGTTTCTCTTTTGTGGTCGTTACCTTTCATCGCGCCCAGGAGATAGAGCCCTCCGCTGCTTCCCAGCAAGAGACCAACGCCCGCATTGGAGATGGTGCTGGAATGCCGTGAGAACGAGCTGGTTGTGTTAACGCGAGACGACAGCTCCGCGTCAGCATTGATCAAACCCGCTGTCACCCCCGCCAGCGGTATGATCCAGTTCAGGTCTTTAGCCTTCGCTTTGAACGGGCTGGTCCAGATATCTTTTTGATCGCGAGCAATGTTGCGTGCGAACTTGGCGGGGTTGGCGCTTGCCGCATCGTCGCCGGCTTGTGGGGCTGGGGCTGGCGCGGGAGATCCTACGGAAGCGGCTCCTGCATTGTCAATCGACTGTCCCCATGTTGCTGTGGCGGCAACAAAAAGCACGAGTAAAGCAAGCCTGCTGTGTCCCATTGGGTCAACTCATTCTCTCGGTTAGAACGTCCTGATCACGCTGACGGCCACGGCGGCGCCGGAAAGTAACGAGATCGTCTGGCTCAGGTTCTTGAAGGATGCCAGGCTTCCGCTACTTGTCTTATCTGGAACGAAAACAGTGTCTCCAGCTTGCAGGGTCGTACCCAGAACGTCGCCAGACCACCATTCCCCGGAGTTGCGACCCACGACTGTCCCATTAGCGCGGACAACAAATATTTCTTTCTTGTTGGCAAGACTGGTAGCGCCTCCCGCTTGCCTCAGATACCAACTGGCCTTTTTGCCCTGGCTGAAGGTAATCGCCACCGGGTTATAAACCTGCCCCGCCACCAAGACGAAAGTCGGCCTCTTGGGGATGAACAGAGCATCGCCCGGACGCACCTCCACGTCATACGGCGTGTTCTGCCATTTCTCTATCTGCGAGCTGATGCGGATCAACACACGTCCGCTGGGCTGAATTTTCTTCAATTTATCGAGGAGAACCTGGCGTTCCCGCTCGGCAGCGGCGTTCTCCGCTCGCGAGGCAGTGGTGGTGGATGTTGTTTGTGCCTGGATCTTGGTGACCATCTCCTCGCGGCTCTTGGCCGCCGCTTCACGCACCTGTGCCCGGTCCAGAAGCGCTGCATAGGGATACGCTTCCGAGGAGAAACCACCAGCCCGCTTCAGGATGGAGCTGAGGCGTTCACCGCGTTCAAGTCCGTAGTGTCCTGGGTGCGTCACTTCACCGAGGACTGCAACGGTCCCGCCGATATCCGGCCAACCACCGATCTGGCTGATGGTGAGAACGTCACCCGGCTTGAGGAGCACGTCCGTGTCAGCTTCACCGGCCAATGCCCTGCCAATGGGAATGTCCCGATGCTCAAGATCAACGTGGTCGCCATCGATCACGGAATAACTCGTGAGATCAGCGGCCTGCCGATAGGCGCTGCGTTTGAAGCCTCCGGCGATACGCACCAGGTCGGACGCGGTCATGCGTTCGGAGAGTGGATACTCTCCCGGACGCAGCACTTCACCGTAGATCGAAACCTTGGGAGCGTCCGTTTCATAGCGGCCGAAGACACGGACGGTATCAAACGGCTCCAGACTCGGCGCTTCCACGCGCTTGAACAGGACGTCAGGCAAGCTGAACGGAATGACCATCGGACTGAAGTCCGGAGGATGCAGGCGCACAATCTCCGCCCGGTCGGCAGGCTCGGGCAAAAGGGCGTCAAACGACGTGATCAGATCAGTGACTTTGAAGCCGGGCTTAAACGGGTATTTTCCCGGACGGGCGACGTGCCCCTCAAGGTAGACCGTGCGGTTGCTATACGGAAGGATCGGCAGCACGGTGACGACGTCACCATCCTGAACATGGAACCTTCTGAAGGCATCGTCGGCAGCCGAGACACCGCCATTGCCCACGCTGACGCTCAGCATCTCTTTGCGTTCGTGGGCCTGAATCCGTTCGACTTTGATCTGGGTCAGCTCTCCCGTAACCGGAACACCGCCGGCCAGGTCAAGAATCTGGTCCAGCGTCTGCTCGTTGCGGAGCTCATAAAT
>JBGPZS010000572.1:0-2555 GCA_041493865.1 Terriglobia bacterium | reverse complement strand
TCCTTGCTGGTCGATCGTCGCGAACGGATCGCTCTTCAAAATGCCACGCTCAATGTACGCGGGCAGGAATTTGCTGATGTCATCGCGCGAGAATCCGTACGCGGTTTGTGTCAGATCGTTGGTGCCAAAGCTGAAGAACTCCGCGTCGCCGGCAATCTGATCGGCCACGGTGCAGGCCCGCGGTAGTTCAATCATTGTCCCCACCAGGTACTCCACGCGCGTCCCCTTCTCTTTGAACACCTGCTCCGCCACCTGGCGAATGATGGCGCTCTGGTTCTCCATTTCTTTCATCATGCCCACCAGCGGAATCATGACTTCAGGAAAAACTTTCACGCCGGCTTTTGCGACGTTCACCGCCGCTTCAAAGATGGCCCGCGCTTGCATCTCAGAAATCTCCGGATAGGTGATTCCCAGGCGGCACCCTCGATGTCCGAGCATCGGGTTCAGTTCATGCAGCTCTTCTACGCGGCGCAACAGCTCGCGCGCTTCCTGCAGCCGTGGTGACTTTGGGTCTTGAATCTCAAGCTGCGCGATCTCGACCATCAGCTCTTCGCGGCGCGGCAGAAACTCATGCAGCGGCGGATCGAGCAGGCGGATCGTGACCGGGAAGCCGTCCATCGCTTTGAACACGCCTTCAAAATCAGAGCGCTGCACCGGCAGCAGCTTGGCGATTTCTGTTTTGCGTTCGGCTTCCGTGCGCGCCAGGATCATCGCGCGCATGTGGCCGATGCGGTCTTCGGCAAAGAACATGTGCTCGGTGCGGCACAGGCCAATGCCTTCCGCGCCAAAGCTGCGCGCGGCAATCGCGTCACGCGGAATGTCTGCATTGGCGCGAACGCCCAGCTTGCGGAATGGCTCTGACCACTTGAGCAGAGTTTGCAGATCAGGATCATCCGGTTTGGCGGGGACGGTCCCAAGCTGGCCCTTGATCACTCGGCCGGTGATGCCATCGAGCGAAATCCAATCGCCTTCTCTCAGCGTGAGCGAACCGACGCGCATCTCTTTCTTCTTATCGTCGACCTCGATTTCCCCCGCGCCCACAATGCAGCACTTGCCCATGCCGCGCGTGACCACAGCGGCGTGGCTGGTCATGCCTCCGCGCGAAGTTAAGATTCCGGCGGCCACTTCCATGCCGTGGATATCTTCCGGCGTGGTCTCACCCCGCACCAGGATCACCGGGTTCTTCTGCGCTCCAGTGCCGGCGGCGGTAACAGCGTCATTCGCGGTGAAGACGATCCGTCCTACAGCCGCGCCCGGTGAAGCGGGCAGACCTTTAGCAATTACGTCCACCTCGCCTTTTTCGTCGAGCTTGGGCACAAGGAAGTCATATAACTGGTTAGGCTCCACGCGGAAGATGGCTTCTTCCGGCTTGATCAGGCCTTCATTCACCATGTCCAGGGCCACGCGGACGGCGGCGCGTCCGGTGCGCTTGCCGTTGCGCGTCTGCAACATATACAAGCGGCCTTCCTGGATCGTGAATTCAAAATCCTGCATGTCACGATAATGTTTTTCCAGGCGCGTAGTGATGTCGCGCAACTGGTCGTAGACCTGCGGCATCAGCTTCTGCAATTCACTAATATGTACCGGCGTGCGTACGCCTGAAACCACATCTTCACCCTGGGCGTTCATCAGGAACTCGCCGTAGAATTCCTTTGCTCCGTTGGCCGGATTGCGGGTAAAGCCAACGCCGGTGCCGCTGGTCTCGCCCAGATTGCCGAAGACCATCGCCTGCACGTTGACTGCGGTGCCCAGATCGTCGGAAATATTGTTGATCCGGCGATAGACCTTGGCGCGATCGTTGCCCCATGAGCGGAAAACTGCGTCACGCGCGCCGGTGAGCTGCTCCAGCGGATTCTGCGGAAAATCCTGCTTCCTGTGTTTGCGAACCACCTCTTTATATTGCGCGATGACGTCTTTCAAGTCCGCCGCGGTGAGGTCGGTGTCCATCTTCACGCCGCGCTTGTGCTTCTGCCCGTCGAACACCTCCTCGAATTCGGCCTTGGGAATATCCAGGACCACGTTCCCATACATTTGAATCAGGCGGCGGTAGGAATCGTAGGCAAAGCGTTCGTTGCCGCTCTTTCGCGCCAGCGCTTGCACGCTCTCATCGTTCAAGCCCAGGTTCAGGATCGTGTCCATCATCCCGGGCATGGAGAACTTAGCTCCAGAGCGCACGCTCACCAGCAGCGGGTTCTCGCCCATGCCCAGTTTTTGTTTCTGTAACTCTTCCAGCCGAACCAGTGCCGCCGTCGTCTGCCGCTCCAGCAGGTCCGCGACCTTGCCGGTCTTCATGTACTCACGGCAAGCGGTTGTCTGGATGGTAAAACCAGGAGGCACCGGCAAGCCGGCATTGGTCATCTCCGCCAGGCCGGCGCCCTTGCCGCCCAGTTCGTCCTTCATCTTGCCGTTGCCTTCAGCCTTGCCGGCGCCAAAAAAGAATACATATTGGGTTCCCGACTGCGGTTGTGTCGTCTCGGTCTCAGGTTTAGAAAGGGGCGTCACGCTCATTGGCTGGTCTCCATGGGATGAAAGCTATGCTGCTGACCGGGTTGGGA
>JBGPZS010000058.1:0-12626 GCA_041493865.1 Terriglobia bacterium | reverse complement strand
TATAGGGATCCCTCGCTGTGCTCGGGATTTTAGAAAGAGCTAAATGCCAGCTGCTTCCTTTTACTCATGCCTCAACGCTACCGTCGGTTCAATCCGCAGGGCGCGGCGCGTGGGCGCCCAGGATGAAATCAGGCCCAACGCGATCATGGTCACGCACACCGCCAGGAAGACAAGCGGATCTCTCGGAGAACCAAAGATCACGCTTTCCAGCAAGCGTCCCGCAGCCAGCGCCAGGGCCAGGCCGATCACGCCGCCAATGCCAAGCAGGACAAATGTTCTGGTCAGGACCAGCCTCACGACCTGGCCCCGGCTCGCCCCAATAGCAACGCGAATGCCGATTTCGTGCACTCGGCGCGCCACGGCATAGGCCACCAGGCCGTGAAGACCAGTGATTGCCAGGACGATGGCCAGCACTCCGAAAGCGCTGAGCGCGATCACGGCCGCATGCAGCGGGAAGAACGCGAAGCGAAGCACCTGGCTCAGACCGCCGGCGCCAAAGAGCGGCAATTCGGGATCAAGCCCGGCTATCGTCTTGCGGATCTTGTCTGTCATCTGGCTTTCCGGGAGCGAAGAGCGGACGATCATCGTGGTGGTGGAGTTGTACTGTTGCCGCTCTGGGATAAAGAAGACCGGTGTGTCCGGCTCCGTAGGGTTCATGTACTTGCCGGTTTCCACCATGGCGATTATTTCCAGTTGCTTGCCGCCCGGTCCGCTAAATCGCTTCCCCACCGGGTTCTGCGAATGAAGAATCTGGCGCGCAAAGGCCTGGTTTATGACCGCGACGCGGGGAGACTGGGCATCATCGTGCCAGTTAAAGTCACGGCCGGCCAGCACACGGATGCCAAGAGTTTCAAAATAACCAGGTGAAACCTGGTATCGGATCGCCACCGGGGCGGTAGACGCCCGCAGACCCGGCTGATCTTCCGGATAGATGGAAGTGTGGGATTGATCAATGCTGAGCGGCACGGAATTGGAATACGCAGCGGACTGAACTCCCGGCACTTGCAAGAGCGCCTCAAGCGTCCGCCGCTGAAATTCACTGCCGCGCTCTTGCGAGTATCCCGCGAGCCCCAGATCAAACGCCGCCGTTGTGACTCCCTGCGGCTCAAATCCCAGATGCATGCTCAGCGACTTCTGCAGGCCACGAAGTGAAAGCAGGCAGGCTGACACCAGCACAAAACAGAGCGCCACCTGGACCACAACCAGCACGTCGCGCAGGGCCAGGCGCTGTCCGCGAAAACCGGGTGTTTCGCCTTTCAACACAGCGTTGGCGTCAGTGCGCGCTGCGTGCCGTGCGGGCGCCAGGCCAAACAGAATCCCGGCAATCGCCGAGATAACCGCAGCAAAACAAAAGACCCGCCAGTCCGGCGTTACGTCAAACTGCACAGGAAAATCCATGGGCGCGCGCCATGCGCTCAGGACCCCTGAGAGCAGCGTTGCCAGTCCATAACCGCTGGCGCCGCCGAACGCTGAGAGGACCAGCGTCTCCGTTAGCAGCTGGCGGATCACGCGGCTGCGCGTGGCCCCGATCGAAAGTCGAATCGCGATCTCACGCTGGCGGTCCGCCGCGCGCGCTGCAACCATGCTGGCCAGGTTGGCGCACGCCGTGAGTAGAACCAGCGCAGCCAGGACCAATACGCCGAAGGAGAAAGCACGGACCGGAGCGCCGAGCGCATCGCCAATCAATCCGGGACGCGCCAGATGAAAACTCAGACCTTCATTCATCTTTGGATTGCTGCGCGCCAACTCTGCGGCCAGGGTGTTCAGGTTCGCCGTCGCCTGCACTGTGCTCATTGCAGGTTTGAGCCTGCCGATGACCCAGGTATTGAAGGTTGCCGGCTCCTCCAGCCAGGCGTTCCCCGGCTCAATCTGCGCCTGCATCATCATCGGCACCCAGACCTCAGGCCAGTAAAAGACCTCAGTGCCGTGGAATTCGGGCTGCGCAACCCCGAGCACGGTGTAAGGTTGGCGATTGATGCGGATGGTCTTGCCGACAATTTCGCGGTCGCCGCCAAAACGCGCCTTCCATGATCCGTAACTCAGGACAGCGTACGGGCTTCCACCCGCGTGCAGATCGTCTTCCTGATGAAAGAATCTTCCCAGCAGCGGCTTTACCCCGAGGACATCAAAATAGTTGCCGGTGGCCAGGTAGCCCCAGGTCCGCGTGGTCGTCGTGTTGCTCAATTCCAGTTCGATTTGTGTCACGCGGTAGCCCAGCGTCCCGGAGAACACCTGGTTGTGATCACGAAGTTCACGGTAATTCGGAAACGATTGCCCGGCGTTATAGACGCCATTTTCCAGAAAGACCAACTGCCCCGGGTTCTGCACAGGCAGGGGCCGCAGCACAATCGCATTGACCGCGCTGAAGACGAGGGCGTTCACGCCGATGCCCAGCGCCAGCGAAACAACGGCCACCAGCGTGAAACCGGGATTCCGCAGAAACACGCGGAGGGCGTATGCCACATCGCGGAGCAGGTGCTCCAGCAGCATCCAGCGGTTCGATTCGTGAAAGCGTTCCGCAGCCTGCGTCACGTTGCCAAATTCGCGATGCGCAGCGGCCTCAGCTTCCAGCTCGCTCATGCCTTCGTTGCGCAGCCGTTCGATCTCCAATTCCAGGTGAGCCGAGATCTCTGCCTTGAAGTCAGACTCTTTGCGTTTGCGCCGCCAAAACATTTAGCCCTCCGCTTTTTCTCCCGCCAGCACACGGCCGATGGCCGCGCTCAACCGTTCCCACTGGCTGGTTTCGTGGGCCAGTTGCTTGCGGCCCGTTTTTGTCAGTGTGTAAAAGCGCGCCTTGCGATTGTTTTCGCTGGTGCCCCACTCGGCGCTGATCCAGCCTTGGTCTTCCAGCCGCTGGAGCGCCGGATAGAGCGATCCATGGTCGACCAGCAGCTCGTCGTCCGACTGCAGTTGGATGGCGCGGGCGATTCCCTGGCCATGTTGCGCACCAAAAAGCAGGGTGCGCAGGATCAGCAGGTCGAGCGTCCCCTGCAGAAGAGCAATACGGTCTTTTTCATCTCGGGTTGCCATTCGACCCGAGTATGCTCCTGCTTGGGTAGGATGTCAACTGGAGAAGCAGTCAGCCGTCAGCACTCAGTTTTTCTGAAATCCCGACCCTGAGCGAAGCGAACGGGGAGGGAACCCTATCGCAACGAAGAAACTCGCGGTTCAGTTCGGATGAAATGTCTCTTCCTGCGTGTTCATTCCTCTGAATTCGCGAGTCAAGCGTTCTCCTTGAGATTCTGGCGCTGATAGGGATCCCTCCCCGTTCGCTTCGCTCAGGGTCGGGACTTCGGAAAAAGCTATGTCGAATAATCCGCGTTGATCCGTACGTATTCCGCCGTCAGATCACAGGAGAGGAACTCCAGGCTCGCATTTCCGGCACCCAGGACAATACGAATCTCATAGACAGGCTCTGACATGTAAGCGTGGGCGCGATCGTGATCGAACGGGCAGGCTGCTCCGTGACGGCAAATCTGCTGCTCGCCCAGGTAGATGTTGATGCGCTCCGGGTTGATCCTGACTCCCGAATATCCGATGGCCGCCAGCATGCGTCCCCAGTTGGGATCGGCGCCGGCCCAGGAAGTCTTTACCAGCGGAGAATTCGCGATGGCGCGTGCAATCTGCCGCCCTTCAGACCGGGAGCGCGCCTGCTCTATGTTCAACCGGACCACGTGCTTCACGCCTTCGCCATCGGCGACAATCTGCGCCGCCAGCGACCGGCAAACTTTGGTCAGCGCTGCCTGGAATTCCCGGGTGGTGGATTTGAATGGCACGCCGCTCTTGCCGCTGGCCAGCAGCAGCACCGTGTCATTGGTGGAGGTATCGCCATCAATGGAAATGTTGTTGAAGCTCTGATCTGCGGCCGCCTTCAGACACTTGTGCAGCTCGCGCGGGCCGGCGGCAACATCACTGAACAGAAAAACCAGCATCGTCGCCATGTTGGGATGGATCATGCCAGCGCCCTTGGCCACTCCCACCACTATCACCTCGGTTCCATTGTGCGTGATGGATTGCGTGGCGATCTTCTTGTGCGTGTCTGTGGTCAGAATGGCCTGCGCAAATTGATCGAAAGACGCTTCGCCCTCCGCGGCCGCGCTGATAAGTCCAGGAAGGGCAGCGTGGATCTTCTCCACCGGCAGCGGCACGCCGATGATCCCGGTGGAAGAAGGGAAGACCTGGTGTTCGCGGGCCTTGATCTGCCGGGCCAGTCCGGCGCAGACGCTCTTGGCCGCCTTCAATCCCTGCTTGCCCGTGGCGCAGTTGGCATTCCCGGCATTCACGATCAGCGCGCGCATCAGCCCTTGGCCTCGACGCAGGTTTTCACGCCCAACCATGACCGGCGCGGCAACTACCTGGTTGCGGGTGAACATGGCTGCGGCGGAAGCGCCGTCAGGAACCAATGCCAGGGCCAGATCGGGTTTGCCGCTCGCCTTGATTCCGGCTGTACCGGCGGAGAAGAGAAATCCCCGGGGCGGACGAGCGCTCACGCTCCCAGCCTTACCAGAGGTATCAGGATCTGCGTGTCGCGCGGTCCCGTGCTCTGCGGGATCGGGCCGCGCACCATGGCGATTTCGTCACAAGCGTAGAGGTTGGGGCAATGGACGCAGTCTTTATAAATTTTGTCCGGAAGTTCTTCGCGCGTGGCCACCACAAATCCCATATGGCCAAAGAACTCAGGAATGCGGGTGAACAGGCACACGCAGGTCACGCGATGGTGTTCCGCTTCGTCCAGCAGCGCTTCCACCAGCTTGCGTCCGGCGCCGCAGCCTTTCGCCGCCGGCACAACGGCGATGGTGCGGATTTCGGCCAGGTGCATGCCGTATAAATGCAACGCACCGCAACCCACAATCTGGCCGCGATCTTCCGCCACCACAAGGTCGCGCGCGTTTTCACTGAGCTCGGCGATGGTGCGCGGCAAAAGCGTGCCCACCTCCGCGTAGGGGCGGATGATGGCGTGAATGCGCTCCACGTCCGGCAGGATGGCTTTACGCGTGCGTACCATGCGCCTCCTGCATTGTGGCCAGCTTCTCGCGGGCCGCCTTGAGCGCTTGCTGCACGCGATGCGGAGCCGTGCCGCCGGCCACATCATGGCAAGCCAGAACGGATTCAACTTTCAACGCTTCATAAATGTCCGCGTCGAACGCCGGGCTGAATTCGCGCAGTTTTTCGAGCGAAAGTTGTTCCAGCTCGCAATCCTGCAAAACGCACTTCTGCACCGCGTTGGCCACAACCTCGTGCGCCTGGCGGAAAGGTACGCCGCGCCTGGCCAGGTACGTGGCCGCCGCCATGGCATTCATGAATCCGCGTTCGCAGGCCGACCGCATGCGTTCCTGGTTGAACTTCACCTGGCGCATGAAGCCCGCTGCAACCTTCAGACAGTGGCCGGTTGTGGACACGGCTTCAAACAACGGCTCCTGCGTCTCCTGCATGTCTTTGTTGTAGGCCAGCGGCAACCCCTTGATGACTGTAAGCAATGCCACCTGGTTGCCAATGAGACGGGCCGACTTTCCGCGGATCAACTCCAGCGCGTCAGGGTTCTGCTTCTGCGGCATGGCGCTGCTGCCGGTGGAGTAGGCTTCCGGCAGCGTGATGAAGCCGTATTCCTGCGTGGCGAAAAGGATAAACTCCTCCGCCCAGCGGCTGAGATGAACGCCCAGCATCGCCAGCACGCTGACGAACTCAAGCGCGAAGTCGCGGTCGCTGGCTGCGTCCACGCTGTTCGCCATCGGCCGCGCGAATCCCAGCGTGCGGCTTACCAGTTCGCGGTCGAGTGGCAATGTCGCTCCGGTCACGGCGCCCGAGCCCAGAGGGCATTCATTCGCCCGCTCACGGCAGTCGAGCAGGCGGTCGCCATCGCGCCAAAACATCTCAAAATAAGCCAGCAGCCAGTGCGAGGTCAGCACTGGCTCCGCCCGCTGAAGATGCGTGTAAGCGGGCATAAAAAGTGTTTTGGCTTCATCGGCGCGGTCCAGCAGGGCTTCGAGAAAATCGCCCAGCAGCCCGCGCAAGTCAGCAATGGAGTCGCGCACGAACAAGCGCAGGTCGGTTGCGATCTGCTCATTGCGGCTGCGCCCGCTGTGTATTTTCTTGCCGGTCTCGCCGATCAGTGCGACCAGCTTCTTCTCCACGAAGTGATGAACATCTTCAGCTTCAGGATCGTTGAAGAACTCCGGCTCCTGCTCGCTGGTCTTGCCGATCTCATCCAGCGCCGAGACGATCAAACCAAACTCCGCGGGCGTGACGATGCCCGCGGCCTTCAGCGCCTGCGCGTGCGCGCGGCTGGCCGCCAGTTCGTAGCGCAGCAGCTTCTGGTCGAAAGGAAACGACCGCTGCCACTCCTCGAAATGCTGGTCCAATGGCTGCCGGAACCGGCCTGACCACATCTTCACTTCGTAATCTCCTCCGTCCCAAGACGCGAAAACCGCGCGTCTCGGGAGCCCTGCTTTTGCTTCAGCCGTGCCTGCGAGCGTGCTGGCAGCCCGAGGATGCGGATGAAACCTTCCGCATCTTTCTGGTCATAGCTCTCGCTCATGGTGAAGGACGAGAGGTCAGTGCGGTAGAGCGAAAACTCCGATTCGCGCCCGCCGATGCTGATGTTGCCTTTGTAAAGTTTCAGCGTCACCGTGCCACTGATCTCTTTTTGCGTCTGCTCGACGAATGCGTCCAGCGCTTCGCGCAGCGGCGTAAACCAGAGTCCGTAATAGACGATTTCCGCGTATTTGAGCGCGATCTGCTGCTTATAGTGCATCAGCTCGCGTTCCAGACAGAGTGCTTCCAGTTCGCGATGCGCCGTAAGAAGCAGAGTTCCGCCGGGCGTCTCATAGCAACCGCGTGACTTCATGCCGACAAAACGGTTTTCCACCAGATCGATACGACCGATAGCGTTACGCCCCCCGATTTCATTGAGCAGTTCGACCAGTGAGACCGGATCGAGCTTCTGCCCGTTG
This sequence comes from Terriglobia bacterium, assembly GCA_041493865.1. Lineage (GTDB taxonomy): Bacteria > Acidobacteriota > Terriglobia > Terriglobales > Acidobacteriaceae > Angelobacter. The sequence goes on along the minus strand of JBGPZS010000058.1, from coordinate 5,676 downwards.
ACCGAGACTGGAGTACCAGCTGCATAGCCAATCACAACACTTTCTTCGCGGTCCGGGGCCTCCTGCGGCGAGCGCGTGAGCTGCCATGTTGACTCAAACGGCGCATTGGCCGGGTCTTCCAACTCGCCGCCTTCATGGCTGAGGTGCCAGATGTTGCGGTCACGGCTGTGGATTTTTTCGCGACTCGCGGTCACGGAGATGCCGCGCTGCTCGGCGTAGTCCAGGCAGTCTTCGCGCGACTTCAGGGTCCATTCCCGCCACGGCGCAATCACTTTCAGCTCAGGCGCCAGCGCCTGGAAGGCGTGTTCAAAACGGACTTGGTCGTTGCCTTTGCCAGTGCAGCCGTGTGCCAATGCGGTGGCATTCTCCTTCAGTGCGACTTCCACCTGGTGTTTGGCGATCACCGGCCGCGCCAGCGAGGTGCCCAGAAGATACTTGTGCTCGTATTCGGCGCCGGCCCGTAGCGCCGGGAAAACGTACTCGCGCAAAAACTCTTCGCGCAGGTCTTTCACAATCACTTTGGCTGCGCCGGTCTTGTGCGCTTTCTCGACTACCGAGTCAATGTCATCGCCCTGGCCCACGTCGGCGATCATGGCAATCACGTCACAGTTGTAGTTTTCTTTCAGCCAGGGAATGATGATGGAGGTGTCGAGGCCTCCTGAATACGCCAGAACAACTTTCTCACGCATGATTGCTCCTTGTGGGCGCGGTGCGCATGCCGCTGCCCAATAGTAAAAGTAAGATTGCTTTCTGGATGTGTATGCGGTTCTCCGCCTGGTCAAAAACGATGGACCGCGGTGAATCGATCACGCCGGCCGTCACTTCCTCCCCGCGATGTGCCGGCAGACAGTGCATAAATACCGCGTTCGGCGCCGCGTACGAGAACAGTCTTTCATTGACCTGATAAGCGGCGAAAATCGTTGCCCGCTCGGACGCTTCGTCTTCCTGGCCCATGCTGGCCCACACGTCAGTGTAGATCGCATTGGCGCCAGTGACGGCCTTGGCGGCATCGTGCGTAATGTCGATGATCGCGCCTGTTGAACGCGCAATTTTCTTCGCCGCAGCGGTCATCTCCGGGTTCGGCGCATAACCCTGCGGCGTGGCGACGGAAATGCTCGTCCCCAAAGCGGCGGCAGCCAGCATGAGCGAGTGCGCCACGTTGTTGCCGTCGCCCACATAAGCCAGATGTACTCTGCTCAGGTCACCGAATTTTTCTTCCAGGGTGAAGAAGTCGGCAAAGGCCTGGCATGGATGTTCAACGTCACTCAGCGCGTTGATCACCGGAATGCAGGTGTGCCGCGCCATCTCCACGATGGTTTTGTGGTCGAAAGTGCGGAGCACCACGGCGTCCACCCAGCGTTCCACGTTGCGCGCGATATCGCACACCGGCTCGCGTTCACCCAGAAGCGAGCGCGTCTGGTCCATGAATAGTGAAGTTCCGCCCAGGCTGGCCATGCCGGCTTCAAACGTCAGCCGCGTACGCAGGGAAGCTTTCTCAAAGAACAACACCAGTTGCTTGCCCGCCAGCGCGCCGCGAAAATCGGCGGGGCGGTGCTTGATGATGTGCGTCAGCTCGAACAGTGACTTCGTTTCTTCCGGTGAGAAGTCCTGCGCGGAAACCAGATCGCGGCAGATCACGGGCTGCCCGACCGGTGTCCTCATGGCTGTAAGGTCGTACATCCTGGCTGGCATCATGGTTATTTGTTCCTCTCCGCTGCCGTTGTGGCCGCTGCCATGGTGTTTTTCGCCAGCGCTTGATCCAGCTGGCGGATGGCAGCGTCTACGTGTTGTTTCTTGATGATGAAGGGCGGCAGGAGCCGGATCACGGTTTCGTCGGTCCGGTTCACGATGGTGCCGCGTTTCAGCATCTGTTGAAAGACCGCTTTGGCCAGATCGGCGGATTCAAGCTCCAGGCCGATCATCAACCCCAGTCCCCTGATTTCAACGATGGCCCGGTGCTTCTTCTGCAATTTGTGAAGCTGCTCCATCAGGTAGTTGCCCACTTTCTGCACGTGGCTCAGCAGCTTTTCTTTCTCCAGAATAGTGACCAGTTGTAAGGCAACGGCGCAGGCCAGCGGGCCTCCGCCGAACGTTGTGCCATGCATGCCCGGATGAATGCACTCAGAAACCCTTTCCGTCGAGAGCAGCGCTCCCAACGGCAGGCCACTGGCAATCGGCTTGGCGACGGTGACCAGGTCTGGCTGGATGCCGTAATGCTGGTAGGCGAACCAGCGACCGGTGCGTCCCATGCCGCTCTGGATTTCGTCGGCGATAAGCAGCGCGTTGTGCTTGCGGCTCAACTTGTGCGCGGCCTCGGCAAATTCCCGGCTTACAGGACGGATCCCACCCTCGCCCTGCACAAACTCAAACCCAATGGCGCATACCGTGGAATCGAATTTGCGCTCCAGATCAGCCACGTCATTGAATTGAACAAACTCCACGCCGGGAACGCCAGGCTCGAATGGCGCACGATACTTTTCTTTGTGCGTAGTGGCCAGCGCGCCGAAAGTGCGGCCATGGAAAGCATGCTCCAGCGCAAGAATCCGCCATTTTGGTTCAGCACCTTGCACGCAATTCTCGCGGGCATAGGCGCGTGCCAGCTTGAGCGCGCCTTCCCATGCCTCGGTGCCGCTGTTGGTGAAGAAGACGCGGTCCATGCCGGAAATCTTCGTAAGCGCGGCGGCCAGCCGTCCTTGATACTCGTTGTAAAAAAGGTTCGACGTGTGGACGAGCAGTTTGGCCTGTCTGGCAATAGTCTTCGTGATCGCCGGATGGGCGTAGCCCAGCGCATTCACGCCGATCCCGCTCAGCAGGTCAAGGTATTTGCGGCCTTTGTCGTCATACAGGTACACGCCGCGGCCTCTGCGCAGCAGGACGGGATAACGGTCGTAGGTTGAGAGCAGCAGTTTGGATTCGAGTTTGCTTACCTGCTCCAGGTTCACGCGACCAGCACCTCCGTCCCTGAGTTAATCTTGGCGACGTAAAACTCCGGCAGGGCTTCCACTTCCACCGCAGGAAGAATGCGTACGCGGTTCACTCCGTGCAGGAGCGCATCTTTACAGGCCTGAAGTTTGGGCAACATGCCGCCGCCGATGACCGATTTCTGTGTGAGGTCAGCGGCCATGCCCAGGTCAAGCCAGCGAATGACCAGGCCGTCAGCGTCTTTTACGCCCGGAACGTCGGTCAGGAAGATGAGCGCGTTGGCGTGGCAGGCCACGGCGCATGCGGAAGCCATCTGGTCGGCGTTAATGTTGTAATACTGGCCGTCGCTGCCCAGAGCAACGCTGGAGATCACCGGCACGCAGCTTTCCTGCCAGATGGTTTCAATCCAGCGCGTGTCGACCGAAGAGATTTCGCCGACAAAGCCAAGGTCGTGGCCGTTGCTGGTCTTCTTGCGTGCGCGGAAGGCCTGGCCATCCCCGCCGCACATACCCATGGCGGACTGGCCCACTCTGCCCAGCGCGGCGACCAGTTTCTTGTTCATGTGCCCAGCCAGGACCATCACAGCGAAGTCGCGCGTTTCGGCGTCGGTAACGCGAAGACCGTCAATAAACTGGCTCTGCTTGCCCATCTGCGCCAGCATGCGTGTGAGCGCCGCGCCGCCGCCGTGGACCACGGCAACCTGGTGCTCGCGGGCGAGTTCCTTCACCGCCACCACGGCGCGCTGCAAAAGAGCGGCGTCCTCCAGAGTAGCGCTGCCGAGTTTGACCACGATCTTCATCTCAGGCCCTCCTCTTCATTCCATCCAAACACCGCGTTCATGTTCTGCACTGCCTGTCCGGCAGCGCCTTTGACCAGATTGTCCAGGCAGGAAACGATGACCAGCCGCCTGCCCTCCGGCGCCAGCGTGAAGCCGATGTCACAATAATTGGTGTGCAGCGAGTACTGGATCTGCGGCAGCTTGCCGGCAGGGAAGATCCGCACCCAGGGCGAACCGGCATAAAACGCGCGCATGCAGTCTTCGATCGCCTGCGGCGACGTGGCCGAATGCAGACGTACGTAAATGGTGGAGAGAATTCCGCGCGGGATCGGCAGCAGATGCGGCGTAAACGTCAGTTGCTCCGGCGCAAGGCCAAGCTGCTCCAGGATCTCGCCGGTGTGGCGGTGATTGAAAACTGAGTATGCCGAAAGGTTCTCCGCTACTTCCACGAAATGTGTCTTCTGCGTGGGCTGTTTGCCCGCACCCGATACGCCCGACTTGGAATCGCAGACAATCCCATGCTCCAGGTCGACCAGCCCCGCGCGCACGAGGGGCGCCAGGGCGAGGATGATGGACGTGGCATAGCAGCCGGCGTTGGCCACCAGCGACGCGTTGTTCAGCTTGTCGCGATGCAGTTCTGGGATGCCGTACACCGCCTGCGCGGTGATTTTGTCCGCGAGTTCGGCATTCTCATCCTTGAATTCGTAAATGGCGCGGTACTCGGGCGTCTCCAGCCGCCATGCGCCGCTCAGGTCGATCACGTGAACGCCCTGGTTGATCGCTTTGGGTACCCATGCGCGCGAGACCTCATGCGGCGTGGCCAGGAAGAGAACGTCCACACCTTTGGCGTGCAGAGCTTCCCAGTGGAATGGCTCCAGTGGGTAACCTCCATTGCCGCCTACGTGAGGGTAAAGCTCGTCCAGGTTGGCCGTTGTGCCGCCTTCGCCGTTGCGGGTAAAGAGCACTGGCTTTCTGGCGTAAGGATGACGGGCGAGCAGGCGCGCCAATTCAAAACCGGCATAGCCGGTTGCTCCAACAACCGCGGGCTGGATTGTTTGCGGCATCAGGCGCGCATGTCCTCAAGTCGCGTTTGCAGCTTTTTGGCGCTTTTATTGTCTGGAGTAATGATCAGCACGGTGTCATCGCCGGCCACGGTGCCCAACACCTCATCCCAGCCCTCCGCGTCCACCGTGAGGGCCACCGGCTGGGCGCTGCCGGAGATGGTTTTGATCACCAGCAGGTTCTGCGCGCGCCGCACCTCGCGCACAAATTCCCCCACCACCCGCGAGACAGCGGGCAGAGGCTCGGCGAGAGCATCGTCATTGGGAAGCGTGTAGCCTTCGGAAGTGCGCACCAGGTGGAGCTCATTGATGTCGCGCGAAAGCGTGGCCTGCGTCACCGGAAAGCCCCGGCGCGCCAGCACCTTGCACAGCTCCTGCTGGCCGGGGAGTGGACCTTCATGCGCGAGATCGACAATGAGTTGTTGCCTGGCCAATTTCGTCATACCGAATAATTATGCAGTGTCATGTATAAATATGCAATCGCGGTGTGGCTATGTCAACACAATAATTTGGGAATTATCCACTTGACACAGAAGGGAATTAGGGGTATTCTGTCCTCGTAGCGTTGGCAGTGCATATTTATTCAGCGAGGACCAAAATGAACCTGATAGACGTAAATGAGAAGTTCAAAACCGAAGAGTCCTGCTGGAATTATCTTGAGCAGATGCGCTGGCCTGATGGCATCCGCTGCGTAACGTGCGGCAATAGCAGCGTTTCCACGATCACCCGCAAGGTTTCCAATGCCTCAGAGAACAAGCGCGGCAAGCTGTACCAGTGCCTGGAGAAGACATGCCAGCAGCAATTCTCCGCGACATCGGGAACGATCTTTCATGACTCGCACCTCCCGTTAACAAAATGGTTCCTGGCCGTTGCCCTTATTGCCGATGCCAAAAAGGGAATCAGCGCAAAGCAGCT
>JBGPZS010000591.1:0-2341 GCA_041493865.1 Terriglobia bacterium | reverse complement strand
GGCCACTTTGAACGGACATTTTCCGCGGCTGCGCGTCAGCCCCATTGTGGCCGATTACACTCACCGCCTGCCCGACCTGAAGTCTCTGCCCGGGCGCAAGCTGGTGCTCTTCATCGGCTCCACCATCGGCAACTTTGAACCGGAAGAGGCTGAAGAGTTCCTGAAAAGCATTCGCCGGTCGCTGCAGCCGGGCGATGCGCTGCTCATCGGCTTTGACCTGATCAAAGACGCGGATGTTCTTCACGCCGCCTACAACGACGCCCAGGGCGTGACCGCCGCTTTCAACAAGAACATGCTGGTGCGCATCAATCGCGAACTCGGCGGCAGCTTTGACGTGGATGCTTTTGAGCACGTCGCCTTCTGGAACCGGAAAAAATCGCGCATCGAAATGCATCTGGAAAGCACGTATGAACAGACGGTCTGGGTGCAGGACCTGGGCCGCGGTTTCCATTTCGATCGGCGGGAGCGTATCCACACCGAAAATAGCTACAAGTTCAATGCGCGTTCTCTTGAGCGCTTGCTCCGCCGCGGCGGTTTCAAGCTGGAAAAGAGCTGGACCGATCCCCACGGTTGGTTCTGCGAAGCGCTGGCGCGGGTGTAGCACCGCTTAACATTTCTTTACCGCCTCGCCCCCTTACCATCTTGAGCGCTGCCCGTCCAAACTGATAAAGTAAGTGTTTACTTACTTCGCTTCGTGCCCCCATGCCAGTTCGTCTCTCAGCCCTCGACCGTCGCCGGCAGATCATGCGCTCTGCCTCCGGCCTGTTTGCCCGCAGAGGCTACCGCGGGACCACCACGCGGGAGATCGCCGAGCGCGCCGGCATCAATGAGGCGCTGCTCTTCCGCCATTTTCCCAGCAAGGCAAAACTCTACTGGACGATTATTGAAGAGCAGTGTGGCTCCCGCGGCCGCCGCCAGAACCTTGACCGGATTCTAGACCAGGGCGGCAGCGACTTTGAAGTCTTCTCCGCCATTGCCCGCGAGTTTCTCACCCGCAACGCCCGTGACACTGAGCTGACGCGCCTGCTCTGGTTCACCGCGCTGGAGAACCATACGCTCTCGCGGCGGTTCTTCCGCACCTTCGTCGCCGTCTACTATGAAGCGCTGGCTGCGTACATTCGCCGGCGCGTCAGTGAAGGCGCCTTCCGCAATGTGGACCCACTGCTCTCCGCGCGTGGCTTTTTCGGGATGGTGGTTTATCACTTCCTGGTCCAGGAGCTTTTTGGGGCGGAAAAATATCAGAAATTCGATCCTGAAATGGTCGCGGATACGCTGGCGGGAATCTGGCTGAACGGCATGCAGGGCCGCGCCGCGCGAACAAATTCGAACGGGCACAACGGACATCACGTGCGCGCAGGAAAAAGATCAAACCATGAAAACTAGAAACGCTCTTCTTCATACTTCGCCGTTGGCGCTGCTGCTGATTGCAGCGGGGTGCAGCAATAAAGATGCCGTACAGGCAGCCAATCCGCTGGCGGCTGGCGCTCCGGTGAGAGTGGCTACCGTAGCATCGCGCACGATGCCGGTGGAGTTGCAGGCCATCGGCAATGTCGAGGCCACTTCCACCGTCACCATCAAAGCGCAGATCTCAGGCCAGCTTGTGGGCGTGCACTTCAAGGAAGGCGACTTCGTCAAGAAAGGCCAGCTTTTGTTCACCATTGATAGCGCGCCGTTTGCAGCAGCTCTGCGCCAGGCCGAAGGCACGCTGGCCAAGGACGAAGCCCAGGCACTCAACGCAAAGCTTGATGCCGAACGCTACCAGGGTCTGGGGAAACAAGGCGTGGTGTCCAAGCAGCAGGTTGACGCGGCTGGCGCGGCCGCCAATGCCATGGCCGCGAGCGTCGCCGCTGACAAGGCCGCGGTTGAGACGGCAAAGATCAATCTTGAATACACATCCATTGCGTCGCCCATCAACGGACGCACCGGCAACATCGGGGTGAAGGAGGGCAACCTGGTCAAAGCCAATGACGTGCCGATTCTGGTGACCATCAACCAGATCGAGCCGATCTATGTTTCGTTTGCTATCCCCGAACAGCAGCTTGCTGAGTTGAAACAATACTCATCGGCAAAGACCCTGAAAGTGGACGCTGCGCCGCAGGGCAGCAGCCAGCGCTTCCAGGGCAGGCTCACGTTTATCGACAACGCGGTGGACCTCACTACCGGAACCATCAAGCTGAAGGCCACGTTTGACAACGCAGCGCACGTGCTCTGGCCAGGACAGTTTGTTGACGTCGGCCTGACGCTCAAGTCGCAGCCAAATTCCATTGTTATTCCGACGGCCGCGCTCCAGACCAGTCAGAATGGGACGTTCGTTTACGTGATCAATCAGGACCTCACGGCG
>JBGPZS010000043.1:0-13906 GCA_041493865.1 Terriglobia bacterium | reverse complement strand
GGCCGTAGAGCGCCATCTTGCCTTCCAACCGCAGCGTGTTGCGTGCACCCAGCCCGCAGGGAACCAGTCCGAACTCCTTGCCCGCCTCCGCCACTTCATTCCACACGCGCTCGCTGGTAGGAACGTCGGATGGTACGTAAATTTCAAAGCCGTCTTCCGCCGTGTAACCGGTGCGCGCGATCAGCGTGTTGGGCAAGTTGCAGACCGTTCCGTGCTTGAACCAGTAATTCTTGATCTGTGAGAGGTCCACGCTGGTCAACTTTTGCAGCGTGGCCTGGGCCATCGGTCCCTGGATGGCGATCTGCGTGTAGTAATCGCCCACGTCGTCCGCGTGGCAGCGGAACCGGTTCACGTTCTTGCGCACCCATGTATGGTCCTTCTCGCGCGTGCCCGCATTGATCACCAGCAGGTAATCGTTCGGGCCCATCTTGTGGACGATCACGTCGTCCACAAACGTGCCTTCGGGATAGAGCAGAGCGGAATAGTGCGCCTGGCCTTCCTGCAGTTTTGAGGCATCGTTCATGCTGATCCACTGCACGGCATCCAGCGCCTGCGGCCCGCGGATCAGGATGTCGCCCATGTGGGAGACATCAAACATGCCCACGCCGGTGCGCACAGCAATGTGTTCTTTGACGAGGCCGCCACTGGAGGGATATTCGACAGGCATGTCCCAGCCGCCAAAATCCACCATCTTGGCGCCCAGCCGGCGATGCTGCGCGTTGAGCGCGGTCTTCCTGAGTGTCTGGCTTTCTGCCGTAGAGGACAAGCTATTTTTCCCTTTCTGCTGTGAATGTCAGGAGACAGAACCCGCCGCCGCGCCGTGACGAACCTCTAAGGTTACCACCCGCGTTTTGCGGGGGTCAATGAAGGGCTGTTTCTGGTAGTGGTCAGTTTGGATATCACGGGAAAACTGACCGGTTTCTTTTCGCTCCTCATCCCGACCGCCGTCAGCGAACACGGGCATTCGGTCCCCTTTCACGCCCGGTTTTGGTGAATGAGATCCAGGGTTTGCTCGCCTGGCCTCAGGACTCCACCGCTGGGTCATCAACCATCGTCCCGTTGCCTGAACCGCCAAATCGCGCTAATCTTCCGCCATGGCCAAGGAATTCAAGTGCATGATCTGCGACCAGCCTGAAAGAGGCTGCTCCTGCAACAAATACTGCGCCCTGTGCCAGAGCCTGTATGATGCCCGCCTGTGCGAAGACGGCATTTACTATTGCCGTCCCTGCCGCGAAGCCTGCGACCTTCAAGCCCAGGTTGGAACCAAGTCCTCCGATTGGTAATCAGCACGTGGTACGGCGATCGCCCGTGACCGCATGATCGACAAGTGTTCTAAGATAAGCTTTTGAGGGCGGCATTCCCGCGCGGCTCAAAATCGCTTTCTCTCGCACCATATGGTTCGATCCGTCAACCCGATCTCCCGATCTCCCGATCTCCAGATCACCAGATCTTTGCACTCCGCGTCTCCGCGCGGTGAAATAACTTCTTATTACACCGCCCTGCTCCGCCGCTATGGCCCGCAGAACTGGTGGCCGGCGCGGTCACGCTTTGAAGTGATCGTGGGCGCGTACCTTACGCAAAACACCAACTGGAGCAACGTCGAAAAAGCCATCGTCAATCTGCGCCGCGCCCGTCTGCTCAACGTAAGCGCCATGCGCAGCGCCCCGATCGCTGAACTGGAAGCCCTGGTCCGGCCTTCCGGCTACTTCCGCCAGAAAGCGCGAAACCTAAAGGCGTTTATCACGTTTCTCGACCAGCAGTATTCCGGCTCTCTCGCACGAATGCTCTCGCAACCCACCGAAAAGCTCCGGGTCGAGTTGCTGGCCCTGAACGGCGTTGGCCCTGAAACCGCCGACTCCATCCTGCTCTACGCTGGCAACCACCCTGTCTTTGTCGTGGACGCCTACACGCGCCGCGTGCTGGAACGCCACGGCATCATTACAGCCGGGGTTAAAAACAGGAAGACAGGTTATGAAGAAATCCGCTCGCTCATCGAACATGCGATCAGCAGCGCCACGCCAGCATCGCTCAACCTGCGAAAGCACGGCTCAGACCCGCGGCACAATTCGTCGCCTGTGAGCCGCGCGCCGCGCAGCGAACTCGCCCAGCATTACAACGAATTCCATGCGCTCATCGTACGCGTGGGCAACAACTATTGCCGCAAAACGGCCAAGTGCGAAGGATGTCCTTTGCTGAAATTCTTGCCGCCTGCCCAGCCCTAGTCCGCCCCTTTGTGACTTTTCGTGTCCTTTGTGGTTAAAAGCCTACGCCGGCCACATCTCCAGCGCCGTCTTGCTCAGGATCTGCTCTTTCACCTCCGCCGGCAACATCAATGCCTGAAACTGGTCCAGGTTCTGCTTGATGTCGGGAATACCGGGACTCGGCCAGTCCGTTCCGAACAGCGTCTTGTGCGCGATCTCTTCCAGTCGCGGGAAATATTTGAGCAATATCTTCGGCGGAATCCCGCTGATGTCCAGGTGCACGTTGCGATGCCGGCGCAGAAGAAAGAACGCCGTCTGCATCCAGATCGGCCGGCCGCCGTGCGCCATCAGGATCTTCAGCTTGGGAAAATCTACGGCCACGTCGTCCAGAAAAATCGGATCGCCAAACTTGTTCCGCGCCGCGGGAAAGATCGACGTCCCGGTGTGGATCATCACGGGAATCCCGTTGGCCTCCGCCGCGCGATAAATCGTCTCCAGCTCTTTCACGCCGTTCATGTAGTCATTGGCGTAAAGCAGCTGGTGCGGCGGATGGATCTTGATCAGCCGTATGCCCAGCCGCACCAGCAAATCCATCTCCGCCTGGACGTTCAATGAGTGCCGCGGATGCACGCTGCCGCAGGAAAGCAGCCGCCTGGGATCTTCCTTGCAGTAGTTGGCCACCCACCGGTTCACCTCATGCGTGAAGCCCATGGTCTCCGGGGCCACATAATTAATGAGCACTGCGCGCTCCACGCCAATGGAATCCAGATACTTCAGCAGCGCTTTGGGCGACCGGCAATACTCCAGGATGTCGTCATAGTGGCCGCGGGCCTTCTTCATCACCTCAAGCGGCCCGGCCTTGAACATCTCAACGGGTTGAATATGGATGTGGCAATCAGTGATCTGCATCTTCTGCTTTTCTGAGTTTTTCTGAAATCCCGAACCCGCCGGTGGTGCGAGTGAGGTATCCCTATCACTACCAGACTTTTAAGAACCACGACAGATATTTCTTGTCAGTCCAAAACGCTTGTGGGTTCGTATCTTGACGTCCATGTTGCTAAAAGGGTCCCCTCGCTTCGCTCGGGATAGAGATAAAAGCTAACTCGCTCCCGCCGCCAGCACCGCCCGCTTCGCATACACCTTCACAATCTCCCGCCGATACTCAGGCGTCAACGCCGAAGTCGTCAGCGGCTTGGCCATTTTTGCCGCTAGCTCGCCCACCACCGCCGCCACGTGTTCGTCAATCTGTTTCCCTACCAGCGCGTTTTCCGCGCCTGTCACCAGCAGCGGCGCGGGATTGACCGCCGTGACCGCGACGCGCGCTGCCTCCACCGGCCCGCCGTTTTTCTTGAGCGCCACCGCCACTCCGGCCAGCGGATAATCAATCGATCCCCGTATGCGCAGCTTCATGTAGCTTCCCTTCCAGCCCGAAGATGCCTCCGGCAGGAAGACCCGCGTCAGCATCTCATTGCGCTCCAGTTTCATGCGCGCATCGCCAACTTTGGTGTAAAAGTCTTTCAACGCCACGCGCCGCATTCCACCCGGCCCAATAATCTCAAGCTCCGCGCCCAGGCATAGCAGCGCCGGCGGCGTGTCGCCGGAGAAGGCGGCCCAGCAGAACTTCCCGCCCGGCGCCACGTGGCAAAGGTCGCCATCTTTCTTGATGCAGAAACCGCATGACCGCCGCCACTGCAATGACTGGTTGTACCAGACGCAGCGCGTATCCAGGCATATGTTGCCGCCCAGCGTGCCCATGTTGCGCAGGATGGGCGAGGCCACCGTCATCGCCGCCTCATGCAGCACGCGATAATTACGCCGGACAAACTCTGAGTCTTCAATCGCGGAAAGCGGCGTCAGTGCGCCAATCTCCATCCCCGCTCCCGGCCTCACGTGGATTCCGTGGATCTCTTCAATCCCGCGAATGTCCATCAAGTAAGCAGGAGTAAACAGCTTTTGCTTCATCGACGGCAAAAGGTCCGTGCCGCCGGCCAGGACCATCAGTTGGTCGCCATGCCGGGCCAGGTAGTCCACCGCCTGCCGCAGCGTGCGCGGACGCAAAAATTTGAATGCAGGAAGACTCATGATTCCAATTAGTAATTGAGTAAATTAGTAAATTGGTAATTTGGTAATTGTTGCTGGCTCTCGCAATTGATCTTTGCTGCCAGGCTTTCATCTACCCATTTACCAATTATTCATTTACCAAATCTTTCTCCGTGTCTCCGCCTCCGTGGTAGGTGTTCTATAGATCGCGTTGAGGGTTCCGCCGCGAAGGATCGTCCTCATGTCTCTGCGGCCCTTTGCCTTTGAACCACAATGATCCGCCATGTTCGCGGAACGTGGTTGGCGCAGATGGATCGGCGCCGCGCGTGATCTCCAGCGCTTTCTTCTCTGAATGTTTCATGCGCAAGGCCGCCAGCACGCGCTCCGGCGTGAATGGTGCTTCACGCAGCCGCACGCCCACCGCGTCATAGATCGCATTGGCAATCGCCGGGATCGTGGCCGCCAGCGAGCCTTCGCTTGCTTCTTTCGCGCCGAACGGCCCTTCCGGGTCCACCGATTCCACGATGATGCATTCCACCTCCGGCGATTCCGTAGCTGAAGGCGACTTGTACTCCAGCATGCCCGGATTCATCAGCAGCCCGTCTTTCCACACCATCTCTTCCTGCATCGCCTGGCCCAGCCCCATCCATACCGAGCCGATTACCTGGCCTTCCACCGAGACTGGATTCAGCGCGCGCCCGCAATCATGCGCTGCCCAGACTTTATGGACTTTTACTTCGCCCGTCTCCTCGTCCACGCTGACTTCTGCGACCTGGGCGGAGTAGGAATACGCCGGCGAAGGGCCCACGCCCGCGCCTTTGAACGCTCCGCCGCGCGCCTCTTTCGGGGGAGCATAGGAACCCGTGCCGCTCAGCGCTCCGGTAAAGTCGATGGCCGAGACCACCGCTTCTTCAAAACTCATCTGGTCTTTCGGGCCTTCATCTTTGCGCTTCTGCTGCAGCGATCCCCGCAGTGTCTGCCCTTCCACCCGGCCTGAAACCTCTCTTACGCTTCCGCCTGCAGCATCAGCTTTCGCCGCATGCTCCGCTCCAGCGCCGTTGGTTGCCGGCGATGTTGTACCGCGCTTCCATACGCGATCGTCGCGCATCATCACATCTTCCGGCGCGCAATTCATCTTCAGCGCCGCCGCCGCAACAATCTTCTTCTTTACGTCCTCCGCTGATCGCAGTGACGCGTTGCCGTTCATAAAAGTCACGCGGCTGGAATAAGAACCAATATCGATCGGCGTGAGATCGGTGTCGGCGGCAATCACGCGGATGCGTCCCAGCCCGATGCCCAGCACCTCGGCCACAATCTGCGCCACCATCGTATCTGATCCCTGGCCGATATCGGAAGCGCCGGTGTACACCACCACGCCGCCATCGCGGTCAATCTTGATATTCACCGTGGAGTGCGGCATGTCCGACCGGATAATGCTGTTGGCCGCGCCGCTTACATAATGACTGCACGCCATGCCCATGCCGCGCGCCGGAGGAAGATGGCTGCGGCGCGCGCGCCATCCAGAGCGCTCAATCACTTTCTCAATGCACTCGGGCAACCCGTAGCTCTGCACGCGCAGGTTGTTGACGGTGACGCATGGCGGCTTGAGCAGGTTGATGCGCCGGATCTCCGCCGGATCGATATCCAACTGCACCGCAATCTCATCCAGTTGCGACTCAAAGGCAAAACGCACGTTCACCGTGCCATGACCGCGCATCGCCCCACACGCCGGCTTGTTGGTCAGCACGCGATAGCCGTCATAGCGGATGTTAGGAATGTCATACAAAGCGCCCAGCAACGCGCCGGAATAAAGGATGGTCACCACTCCGTAAGAGCAATAGGCCCCGCCATCCTGAATCACCTTGGCCGCGACAGAAGTAAGACGACCGTCTTTCTTCGCGCCGATCTTCAGGTCAATGATCGTCCGCGGCCGCCCGCGATGCGCCCAGAAAACTTCTTCTCGCGTGTAAGTGATCTTTACCGGCGCTTTCGCCTTGCGCGCCGCCACCGCCGCGATGATCTCCAGAGGAATCACTTCGCTCTTGCCGCCAAACCCGCCGCCCACCAGCGGCTTGATCACGCGTATCTGCTGCATCGGCATCTCCAGCACAATGGATAGCTTGTGCTGCAGGTAATACGGCACCTGCGTCGACGACCACGCAGTTAGCCGCCCCGGCTGCCCCGTCTGTGAATCGATCTCAAAGGACGCCAGCGTGCAATGCGGCTCCATCGCCGCATGCGTCACTTCTCCGGCAATGTAGCGGTGCTCCGTCACCACATCGGCTTCGGCAAAGCCCTTGTCCGGATCCCCGAACACGTGGTGATAATCTTTCTCGATATTGTTGGGCCGCTGCGGATGGATCCAGTCCCGCTCCGCCTTCATCGAATCTTCCGGATCGAACCACGCCGGCAGTTGCTCATACTCAACCTCAATCAACTCCAGCGCCCGCTCGGCAATCGACTCTGAGGTCGCCACCACGCAGGCAACGTTGTCGCCCACATAGCGGACCTTCTCCACCGCCAGCGCCGTTTCGTCATGTCCGACGGGCAGAATGCCGTACTTGTTGGGCGCGTCCGGGCCGGTCACCACGCACACTACGCCTTCCATCGCCTCGGCCTTTGAAGCATCAATTTTCTTGATCCGCGCGTGCGGATACGGCGAGTGCAGGATCTTGCCCGTCAGCATTCCCGGCAGTGACAAGTCGTCCGTATACTTGCCCTGGCCCGTGGTCTTCCCGGCGGAGTCAACCAGGGCCACGCGTTTACCGATGATGGAGAAGTCAGTCATATTTTCTGCAATCTCGAGTCAGCTTTTTCTGTAATCCCGAACCGCCGATGTTGCGGGGAGGGATCCCTATTCCCTTCCAAACTGCCAGCTCGAATAACGAGCTCTTAGACAACTCTCAACCGAATATTCCTCGCTGTATAGAGTTCCTTCGCTTCACACGGGATTTCAGAAAAACTATCCTCCGCGCCTCCGCGGTGAACTAGCGGCTCCGCTGTTCGGCTTCGATCGCCGCTTTGATTGCCTGATACATCTGCGTGTAGCCCGTGCAGCGGCACAGGTTCCCGCTCAACGCGTGGCGTATGTCATCTTCGCTCGGCTCGGGATTGCGGTCGAGCAACGCTTTCACCGTGATCATGAAACCCGGAGTGCAGAAGCCGCACTGCGCGCCGCCCCAGTCGCCATAAGCTTTCTGGATCGCCGCCAGCGCTCCGTGATCGGCAATGCCCTCAACGGTCGTAATGTCGGGCGCGTCCTGCTCATCCGCCGCGCAGCTCATGGCCAGCATGGTGCAACTCAGCGTGGGGACGCCATCCACCAGCACCGTGCACGCGCCGCAGGAAGAGTCGTCGCAGCCGCGCTTTGACCCGGTAAGGTCCAGCTCCTGGCGCAGAACGTCAAGCAGCAGTTCGCTCGGCTCGATGGCCAGTTCGTGGCTGCGGCCGTTCACCCGGAGTTCGATCAGTTCTTTTTTCATTTGTTTCTAATCCCGAGCGCAGCTTTTTTCCGAAGTCCTGAGCGTAGCGAGGGGATCCCTACCCTCTTTCATAAATCCGCCCGTCAACCGACGTCCTTCTCTCTAGCTTACTCCAAACTCGTGCGCTCTCCGCGCCGCCGCCCGCGATGCGATCACCCGACGCGTCCTGTCGGGGTTTCTCGGGGCTATGGGGCTCCCTCCCGTTCGCTTCGCTCAGGGCCGGGATTTCAGAAAAAACTCCTCCGCGTCCTTCACGATGATAGTCTGGGGTTCAATACCCATAATCCGTCTTGGCCGCGTAGGCATGTTGTTTCACGCCCAGGTCTTGCACTCTTTGCGCTCCCAGCCGCCGCACATACTCCGCGCGATCGGCCACGCCGCTCATCCAGCGCTCGGCCCACGCCTCAAAATCAGCATGCGTCTTGGTTTCGGCGTGGTACTGCTGAAAGAAAGCGTCGTCTCTCTTATAGTAGCCCTGCACCGGTGAAGGATGCGCGCCCAGCGGGCACTCCACCACCGCCGTCACCAGAAACCCCGGAATCACCGTGCGGTTGGGATCGCTCGCAATCACATCTTCTCCCACGATCTCCTCTGCGCAAACAATCACCTTCTTCGCCGCGCGAATCCCTTCCAGCATCACGCCAAAGTTTCCCCAGCAGTGCGCGTTGCCGTGCTTGTCCGCACGCTGCACGTGGACCACGGCTACGTCCGGCGACAGCGCCCGCACCGCCAGCAGCGTCTCTTTTGGCTCGAATGGAGAAATGATCTGGTAAAAAAAATGGTTCCCCTTGGGCACGTCGCTGCCCATGGCGGTCCGCGTCGGCAGGAACGGCACGCCCATGGCGCCCGCCTGCAACGCCAGCGCCAGGGTGAAATTCGTCATATTAAAGACGCGCAGCTTCTCGCCCGGCTTGCCCGGGTTTTCAACCTCGGTCGCTCGGCGAAAGTTGTAGGCTGAGCCCATCATCACGTTGCCCACCCAGGCCGCTACCACGTCCTCCACGCACCCGGCGCCAATCATCTGGTCAAACAGAATGTCAGAGATCGGCCCAATCAGCCGTAGCCCGCGCTTCTTCTGCCGGGCCATCTCATGCCCTGCGGCAAACGGGATCATCTGCTCCATCTGCAGGCCCAGCGCCACGCTGGAGCCGTCAGGCACATGCCCCGCGATCGCCTGCCGCATTGTCATGATTTTCGACATAAACAGTCCTCGCGCCATCCGACGCTACCCGCGCGCGGATTGGGCATGGCTCATAACCCCGGTTCTAATCCCCGTAAATCTGTGGTCATCCGTGGTGAAGTTTTGTCTTTCCGATCTTCCGACCCAGCACTCTGCATATTCCCATAACTTACTGAATTAAAACGACTTATATTAGCACAAACCACACATAAAGTCAACGAAAATGATATGCTTCAGGCGCATGAAACGTCTGCGCTGGCTGATTCTCCTGGTCATACTCATTGCTGTCGCCTGGTTCGCGTTGCCAGGCATCGTCGAGCGCCGATTCAATCACACTCTGCATCCGTCTCCCTACCAACTGTCTGACCAGGCCCAGGCGTTGCATCGCAAGCTGACCGTCGCTGATCTTCACGGCGACAGTCTCTTCTGGGGCCGCAACCTCCTCCACCGCAGCGTCCGAGGCCACATTGATCTCCCTCGCCTCGCGGAAGGCAACGTCTCCATCCAGGCCTTTACGGTCGTCACCACTTCGCCCTACAACGTGAATATCTACCAGAACTCTGGTTCGTCGGATATGGTGCGCTACGTTGCCATCTTTGAAGGCTGGCCGCCGCGCACCTGGAACAGCCCTAAACAGCGCGCGCTGTACCAGGCAGAGCGATTGCACAAATTTGCCGCGGGGTCCAACGGCGTTTTCGTCATTGTGCGCTCGCGCTCTGACCTGCGGCAGCTCCTCACTACGCGCAACTCCAGCCACACCGTCGCTGGTTTCCTCGGCACGGAGGGCGCGCAGCCTCTGGAAGGCAAACTGGAGAATCTGGACGAACTGTACGCCGCCGGCTTCCGCATGATGGCTCCAACTCACTTCACTGACACGGCCATCGCGGGCGCCGCAGCGGGCATGAAAAAAGACGGCCTCACTGATCTCGGCCGCCAATGGGTGCGCGCCATGGAAGCCCGTCACATGATCATCGATCTGGCGCACGCTTCGCCTGCAACGCTGCGCGACGTGACCGCCATGTCCACACGCCCGTTGCTGGTCTCGCATACGGGCGTGAAAGGCACCTGCAATAACCCGCGCAATTTGTCTGATGATGAACTCCGTGCCGTGGCCCGCACCGGCGGCGTCATTGGAATCGGTCTCTGGGACACCGCCACCTGCGGCAAAGACGCCCGGGCCGCCGCACGCGCCATCCGCTATGCCGTGAATATCGTCGGCGCTGACCACGTCGCCCTCGGCTCCGACTTTGACGGCGGCGTCACCACGCCATTTGACTCCAGCGGCTGGGCCGTGCTCACTGATGCGCTGCTCCAGGAAAGCTTTTCCGAGCAGGATATTCACAAGATCATGGGAGAAAACGTGGTGCGTGTGCTGCTGGAGACGTTGCCGTAGTAGTTGCTTATCTCGACCGTAAACCGGTTTTCGGGCTGGATCGCCGTGGCCGCAGGTCCGCCCGGCGGCCTGCAGGAATCAGGGCTTGCTCGACTGCTTCAGGACAAAATCGAAATTGCCGTAGAGAATGTAATCCGCCCAATCGCGTTCTTTTTCATTGTCATTCAAGATTGCTTTGCGCCCCGCCAGCAATGCAGCCCCTAAGCTGTTGCCGGCAAGAACACCCTGGTAAAAGGTTGCGGAAAACATCTCTGCTGCCTGATCGCCGACCGGCCAGTACGTGCTTATGTAGTTCGCGATGCCGCCTCTCATGAGCGCTTCGGCCACGCCAGCCGACTCCTCGATCTGTACGCTGGCGGGCTTCAGTGGCTTCGCGCGTTTCTCCGCCCCGGCGCGTTCTTTTTTTTCAATGATGTCTTTTCCCTCGCGGACGCGTGCGGCCTCGCATGCGTTGAAGAATACAACCGCGGGCAAGTTGGTGAGACCGGTCAGGTCAACTCCCCTCAGCACTTCTTTGCGCGCACAAATCAGCCCCGACTGTCCTGGCCTCTCCGGATCGAAAAAGGCGTGGCCCGCATAATGCACCACGTCATAGCTCCCGGAGCGCAGTGCGGAAAGGACCGCACCCTTTGATGCCTCATCATGGCGGAGGGGAGTTACCTCTATACCTGCGGTGGCGCCGGCCAGTTTTTGGATTCGGTCGCCTTCCTTTTCGGCCCCGCCAAGGTCTCCCAGCGGGTTCACAATCAGCAGCAGTTTCAATGAGGGCGCTAGCCGCCGTTCCTCCAGCCATGTGGCAATAGGAAGGTTGTCGGCCAGGTATCGCCGGCTCAATCCGGCCCCTACGGCGGCGCTCCAGTTGTTGATTGTCAGCGTTTCCCAGGGAATGCGCGCGGAAAGGGTATCGTGCACCACAACAATATGGCGCTCCTTCATGGCTTCCAGCACGGTGCAGATCTCCTGCGGAAGAAACTGTTTCGCGAATTCAACGCCGAATTTCTGCACATCCTGCGAACTGGCGCCGGCCTTGAGCCCGTCATCGAATTTGTCCAGCAGGGCGTCCATGCTCTTTGCATTTACGTCTTTCACCCCGGTGACTACTGCGGCCTTCATGCCCGCTCCCAAAATAGAGACACGATACTGCAAATGACCTTTGGACTCGCCCTCCTGCCGGACCATCGCGTACACCGGCTCCTGCACCGCCGCAAGCACCCGTACGGCTGAACGTGTTGAGGGCGGGACCTCCATCTCATCCAGCGTGATCTCCACATCGTCGAACAGCGTCGTCCCCGCCAGCCGGTACAGTTCATTTTTCATCTCGGAATAGCGTTCCGGATCGGTTTCGCAGAACGTGATTGCGCGAAAGCGTTGACGCGGGTCGGCGTCTTTGAGCCCGCGGAGGAAACCGATCAGAAGGCCTTGCAGGACTGTCGCCGTGCTCTGCCCTGTCCCTGATCCGATTAGGATCGTGGCAAATTCATCCACGCGGCTGCGCACCAGAACCCGGATCGCATTTTCGGCCGCAAGCTGCTGTACATCTGCATTGAATTGGTCAAACATGCCCAGGCCGACAAACAAGACCATGTCGGCGGCCAACTGGTTGCGCCCAACCGGTACGGTGAACACGGCTCCCAAATCGCCGTTGAACATGCGCCGCGCGGTAAACTCGGAAATTGCTCCATCCAGACGCTTGTCGAGGACTTTGGCCGCCCCGCTGGGGGCAACGCTGCGAAACACTCCAAGCACATAGGCGCGACTGTCGACGTCACTGATGCTGCCATTTACCAGTGTGAGTGCCAGCCGCCTCTGCCGGCGACGGCCAATGGTGAGGCTCTGGAAGGGGGCGTTGAAATTGCTGCTGGCCTCCCCTGCGGCCATCACCCCTGTCCCCAGAGCAGCATCTCGTCCCGGATCTTGGATCTCTCCCTGGCTGTCCGGTCCAAGCGGGGCCGCCAATGCGTCCTTGTTCTCGCCGGCAGCCTGCTTGCGTCCTTGGTTCTCTGCTGGAAGACGTGCCCCGGCCCGCTCCGGCGCCGGGGAAGACGCCCTCTTCAAAGTGAGCTTGGAGTGAGAAGAAATCCGGTGCTTCGTTCCACCTCCCTTCCTGGCCATAACCATTCCTTTCAGGCATCCGCCACATCAGGTGTTACCGTTTTTTCTTCGTGCCCTTTTTCTTCGCGCTCTTTTTCTTACCTGCTGTTTTTGACGTTGCGCTCTTAACCGCTTTCTTCTTCTTCGTGACCGGTTTCTTTGGGTAAATGCTGGCGGCAAACTTGAAGTCGGAGGGATCAATGTCCGCTCCTCCGATGATCGGTTTGCCGTCGATCGTTATTTCGCCCGGAATCTGGTAGCACATAATGGACTTGGGATCAGGAGTGGTGCCCAGCAGCGTAGATTCTTCCAGAGGCGTGAGCACCTGGGCGCGCACTTCATCTTCGCTCCATCCCTGTGTGCGTTCGAAATACTCAATTGTCTTCGCCACGTCAAGCTTCGCCACCAGCGCTTTTCTCATGTGTTCGTGGGGAAACCCCAGCGTGTGCCCGGTCTCGTGGCGTACCACGCGATGGAATTCGGATTCCGGAGTGCCCATGCTGAAGGCTTCCAGGTTCATCGTTTGGTCTTGCTTGGCGATGTGCAGAATGTCGGTGCCGAGGTATGACCAGTAACCGCCGTTTGCGCCCCCTTCGCGCGCGATTCGCACCTGGGCGGCCCCTTTGGTCTCGACAAACGTCGTGTTCGCGGTTTTGCCCCATGCATTCATGTGGGCCAGGATCCGCTTACGCAGATCGGACGGAGCATTGTCCAGGAAGGCGACCGTCAGCCGTACTCCTTTGATGCCCCAGTATTTTGTGGTTACAACTGCTATTCGCTCGGGAGTCGGCTGGAAACCTCGCACGAGTCGGGTAAGCCTCTCAACCGGCGCGTGATTGAGAGGGTTTATTTCCACCGCGGTCCGGGCGGATGCAATCAGCTTTTCCGGCGGAAGGCTTCTAGGCGAACAAACAATTAAATCCATGTCAGTCCTTTCTATTATTGGCAGGTCGGTCACAAATGAGACTCCGGCACACGATCAAGAAGTGGACACACGGTCCGCCGCGAATCGTCATTTGAAAATCTCGGTTTCTCAATGGAATATCCAGCATCGAATATCCAGCGGCGAGGGGGATGGGGTGATTTGTTTGAACGGACTACCGAAAAAATAAAGACGCAACGTTTTTACTCCGATCGGGTACGACGAGTCAACTGTGGGCGTACCGCCTCCGCAGTACCTTCTATACATAGACGCAATTGACCGGGTTCTACCTTCCGCTTCGGCACTTTCTTTTCCTCTTTGCGATTACTTCCCCTTCCACACCGGCTTCCTCTTCTCCATCCACGCGTTGATTCCCTCTTTGGCATCTTCCGTCTGCATCAGCTCTTCCAGATAGATCTTCTCCGCCCGCGCCAGTCCTTTGTCCAGATGCATGGAATCCCAGGCATAAAACGCCTTCTTGGCCACCGCCAAAGCTGCCGGGCTGAGCTTGAACAGGTGATCGAGCGTGCCTTGAATCACCTCCTGCAGCTCGCCTTCAGGATGCGCTTCATTCGCCAGCCCCCACTCGGCCGCTTC
>JBGPZS010000463.1:0-3705 GCA_041493865.1 Terriglobia bacterium | reverse complement strand
GTCGTCGGCCTCAAGCGCGCTCTCAGCCAGATCTTTGTTCTCGCCGCTGCTCTGGAGTTGTTCTCCATCATCAGCCCTTTGTTTCTGCAACTCACTGTGGACAAGGTCCTGGCCGCATTTGACCGCGATCTTCTCCTGACGCTGGGCATCGGCTTCATGCTGTTGATCGCCCTGCAGTCCTTCCTGGGAGCGCTCCGCAGCTGGACTACTCTCTATTTCGGCACATCGCTCAAGTTGCAGTGGTACGCCAACTTGTTCTCTCATCTCGTTCGATTGCCGGTCTCGTTTTTTGAGAAGCGGTATTTTGGCGACATCCTTTCGCGCTTTGACGGCGCTGAGGCCATCCAGCGCACCCTGACCAGCAACTTTATTGAAGCGGTCCTCGACGGCCTGGTTTCCATCTTTGTGCTCGCGGTCATGTTTTTCTATAGCCGCAAGCTGGCCTTGATTGTCATCGTGAGCGTTTTGCTTTACGTGGCCCTGCGCAACGTTGCTTATCTTCCCTTGCGAAAATCCATGGAAGAACAAATCATGCGTCTCTCCAAACAGCAGACTTTTCTGATTGAGACGCTCCGCGGTATTCGCACCATCAAGGTCCTTGGCCGCGAAGACAGCCGCAAGACGCGCTGGATGAACCTGCTGGCCGGCACCACTAACGCCCAGGTGGCCACGGAAAAACTCTCGCTGCTCTTCAAGGCTGCAAACGGGCTGATCTTTGGTTTGCAATCCGTAGCTGTGGTCTGGCTGGGAGCAACGCTGGTCCTCGGCGGGCAGTTCAGCGTGGGCATGCTGTTCGCCTTCGTCGCCTATCAGGAACAATTCAAGGCCCGCATCACCACCCTGGTAGACCGCCTCTTTGAGTTTCGCATGCTCTCCCTGCAAGTGCAGCGGTTGGCCGATGTCGTGCTTGAAAAGCCAGAATCCAGCCTCGCCAGCTCCACCGGCTCCGAAGTGGAAGACGCCTCTATCGACGTCACGCATCTCTTCTTCCGCTACTCCGATTCAGAACCGTGGCTGCTGGAAGACATCTCGTTCCGCGTTGGACCGGGCGAGTGCGTGGCCATCGTTGGTCCTTCCGGCGCTGGAAAATCGACCCTGCTCAAGCTGATGGCGGGCCTGCTGCGGCCGCAATCGGGTGATGTAATCGTGAACGGACATTCTGTCTGCGCCAGCCGCGCGGCTGTCCTGGGAAATGTTGGGTTCGTTTTGCAGGATGATTCCCTTTTTGCCGGGACCATTGCCGACAATATTGCCTTCGCCTCTGATGTCGCCGACATGTCGCGGGTTGAGGAATGCGCCCGTCTCGCCTGCCTGGATGATGAGATCAACGCCATGCCCATGGGCTACAACACCCTGATCGGTGACATGGGCTCCGCTCTCTCCGGAGGACAGCAGCAGCGTCTTCTGCTGGCGCGCGCGCTTTATCAGCGGCCCTCCATCCTGGTCCTGGACGAGGCCACCAGCCATCTGGACGTTCCCACGGAGCAGCGCATCGCCGCCATGCTCGCCGAACTTCGCATGACGCGGGTCTTCGCCGCCCACCGGCCGGACACAATCCGGATTGCCGACCGGGTGATTACCCTGTCGCGTTCTGGAAAAATTTCCACGGAACCGGCTTCGGCGCAGCGGGCCACTGAGACTAGTGTTCAGATTTTCAACGGAGAAAAGTATGCCCGGCAAAAATGACGCAATCGAGTGCTCATTTCGCGTAGGGCGCTTACAAACGGCCGGGGATGAAATTGAAAGCGTAAACGCCCGCCCAGCATCGCCGCCCAGCGGCGTTTACGCGCCTGACCGGCGGGAAAGCTTTGCTGCCAACACTTGCATGCGGCACAAGCCGAACACCGGCAGGTCAGCGAATGTAGCGCAAAAACAAATAGGAGAAAAAATATGTCAAGACAAGAAGACAACCGAGTACTCGTACGGACAGGCGCTCGCGAACTGACAATCGAAGAAGTGGATTTCGTCAGCGCGGCCATGGGCGCCCATACTAACGTCTGCACTGCCATCATGGTCACAGGCACTGCTACCGGACCCGGCGACGGCGACGGATGCAGCGATACCGACAAGGACGCGAATTTCATTTAATGAAAAACCGGCCGCCCGGATGCTCCTGCAGACGGGTGGCCGGCAAAATTTTTTTGAAGAGCTTGGACCCGTCGAACGGATCCAAAACAGCGAAAGGAGCGAAGTATGAACGACGACAATAGAGTACTGTCCCGCAGAGGTGCTCGTGAGTTAAACCGTGAGGAGATCGACCATGTCAGTGGCAGCATCAACACTGATACAGTCTGCACGTGGAATCCCAACCGGGGCGGCGCCGACGGGGACGCTTTTATCGGTGAGTGCTAGTTTCAACTGGTCCCCTTCCGGGCGGCCAGGCAAACTTTCTTGAAGAGATTGGGACCGTCCAACGGGCCCAAAATGACGAAAGGAGAAAGTATGAATGACGACAACAGGGTGCTGATCCGCAGAACGGCTCGCGAATTGACAGCTGAGGAAATCGAGCTCGCAACTGGAGGTCTTCGTACGCTCACAGCGTGCACCTTTGATGAATTGTGCTGTAAGGACGGAGATGCTTCTGTCGGTGAATGCTAGCTTTTAAATGGGCCGCCCTTACCGGGCGGCCTGGCAAAACTCTTTTGAAGAGCTTGGGCCCGATCAACGGACCCAAAATGATGAAAGGAGAAAAATATGAATAACCAAGACAGAGTGTTGATTCGCCAGGGTGCTCGTGAGTTGACACCGACAGAAGCCGACCTTGTCAATGGAGGATTTCGTACTCTTTCACTATGCACCGCCTCTCCTTCTCCGGATGGAGATCAGCACGTTGGCGAGACTGGCTGTTAAACGCGTTCGCCCTCGCCCAAGGCAACCGAAAAACTCTTGAACAGCTTTGGGCGCTCAGCGGGCCCAAAATGAAGAAAGAAGAAAAACATGAACGATCAGAACAGAATATTGATTCGCCGTGGTGCTCGTGAGCTGACACCTACAGAAACAGACCTAATCAACGGAGGAATTCTGACTCTTTCACTCTGCACCGCCTTTCCTTCTCCAGATGGAGATAAGCACGTCGGTGAGCTTGGCTGCTAAACGGATTCGCCCTTGCGGGCATACCCGCTTTTTCATCTGCCGAATCTCGTGCTCTACGGGGTCCGCAATGATGCTTGTACAAAAACAAAGCAAGAAAGGAGAAAGCTATGGACCAGAACAATAGAGTCCTCAATCGCGTGGGCGCTCGCGAGCTTACCGAGCAGGAAGTGGAAGCCGTCACCGGCGCTCTCAAAATACGCCACACCCTTACACCATGCTTTGTAGACAGCAAACAGCAGTTGCTCAATGGCGATCAGGCCATTGGCGAGTGCGGACCATAAATTGAACCTGCAAGGGGCGCCATGAGGCGCCACTTGCACCGAATGAAACGAAAATCTGAGGAGGCAATTTGCCATGAAGCTCATAGTTTTAGCGCCGGAAGACGATAATCACACAGCTCCCATCAAGTGGGCATTGGAGAAGGCGGGCCATCGCGTGGTTTGCTGGGCCGGCCTTGCCTGGACACAAGAAGGGCAAGCCTCATTACTGATGGATGAAGACGATACCGTCGTCCTGGGCGGGCATTCTGTTGATGCCGGCGACGTGGTGTGGATTCGCCGCCCGGAACCGCCCCTTCCCAACCCAAAGACCTCCGAGTCCGACAAGAAATTC
>JBGPZS010000332.1:0-4916 GCA_041493865.1 Terriglobia bacterium | reverse complement strand
TTTTCGCTGATTGAGCTGCTGATCGTAGTAGCCATTATTCTGATCATCGCGGCCATCGCGATCCCGAACCTGCTCCGGTCGAAGATGTCAGCTAACGACTCCGCCGCAGCCAGCACCATCCGCACCATCAACACGTCGGAAGTGACCTACTCAACAACTTATCCTGCCCAGGGTTATGCCGATACACTGGCTCGCCTGGGACCCGCCGCAACCTGCACGGTTACCAATGCCTGCCTGGTCGACAACGTCGTCGGCTGCGCGGCTACAACTTGCCCCAAGAGCGGCTACAACTACATGATGACCACCACTTCGGCTACGGCGCCTGTGGGTGATTACACGGTCAGCGCCAGCCCGATCACCATGAACAGCACCGGCACCAGGAACTACTGCGCCAATGCGGATGCAGTAATCCGGTCGACGGCAGGCGCAATTCCGCCGGTGGTCTTTACCGGCGCAACGGGAATGATTACCACCGCGGTAGACCAAGCCACCTGCAACACGATCACCGCGTATGGTCCAATTCAGTAAGTAAACTTTTCGGCAAGTACCTGGGGGAGGGTATGCGCCAAAAGAAAAAGGACATGGCGAAAGCCATGTCCTTTTTTTTGCTTTACGACCTCCCAGGCGGCCACGCCGCTGCTGCAAAGGGGTGACACTTTCTGGATTTCCTTTTGGAGGAAACTGTGACATTTTTTGCCAACTGTCGACAACACCGCGTCCGGTCGAGATCGCTATGAATTATATATCTTCTTTTAAATCATACACTTAGTAGCAAAATAATTTATGCGGCGAACTGTCCTAAGTGGCCATTCAGATGCATTTCTACATGGTACGGCACCAGGCAGATTATTGAGGTTAGCAGGGGAACGCCTGTCAGGATTTGTGGGGATTGACTGCTTATGAAGAACAAAGGGTTTTCACTTATTGAACTGTTGATTGTGGTGGCGATCATCTTGATTATTGCCGCCATCGCCATACCAAATCTGCTTCGCTCCAAGCAATCTGCCAATGAAGCTGCCGCGGTATCCGTTCTCCGCAACGTGCACAACTCGCAGGCGGTCTACATCATTCAGTTCACCAACAGCATTGGGTATGCGGACTCCCTGATAAAACTTGGACCTGGCGTTCCGTGCGACATGAACCATGCCTGCTTGTCTGACCAATTGGTGGGTTGCGCCGCCGAACCCTGCCTCAAGAGCGGATACATGTTTTTCATGACCTCAACTTCGAGCGCGCCGCCGTTTGGAGATTACACCTCCACCGCCACTCCGGTTTCCTGGGGCAACTCAGGTTCCAAGAATTTTTGCACCGCGGATGATGGAATCATTCGCTTTGAGGCAACATCGGCCGGCAGCCTGGGCGGTCCGGTGATCCACACGGAATGCACGGACCCCACAAAATACACTCCTCTGGGCGGCTGAGCGGCCACGCGGATTGATTGCTACCTCGCTATAATCCTACAATGGGATAGGTTAATGTTGAATTTGACATGCATGCCATAGAGATTCGAGGTCTCTCGAAGGACTATCCTGTTGGGTTTTGGAAAAAGAAGCTTCGTCCCGCGCTCAAAGCGCTTGATTTGACGGTCGAAGCCGGGGAGGCATTTGGCTTCCTGGGCCCAAATGGCGCCGGCAAGACCACTACACTGAAACTCCTCATGGGGATTATCTTCCCCACCGCGGGATCTGCCGCGATTCTGGGCAAGCACTTCCTCGATCCCGAAGTCCGAAAGAAAGTTGGGTTTCTCCCGGAGCAGCCGTATTTTTACGACTATCTTAGCGCCCCGGAATTGCTGGACTATTATGCCGGGCTCTCCGGTATGGGACGCCAGGAGAGAACGCAAAGGATTGGCCCGGTGCTGGAGCGTGTGGGGCTGAGCGACGCCGGGAGCAAGCATTTGCGCAAGTTCTCTAAAGGGATGCTGCAGCGCGTGGGCATTGCGCAGGCCATCATCCACAATCCCGAGGTGGTATTCCTGGACGAGCCCATGTCCGGGCTGGACCCGCTGGGGCGCCATGAGGTCCGCGAACTGATCCAGGGGCTGAAAGATGACGGCAAAACGATTTTCTTCTCCACCCACATCCTTTCAGATGCAGAGGCGCTCTGCGACCGCGTGGCCGTAATCCATAAGGGCGAGCTTCGCGGTGTGGGGGTCGTGAACGATTTACGGTCCACGGTGGCGGACAAGAGCGAGGTGATCTGGGAGGGCGCCCACGCTGCCGCCGCGGTAAGCGCATTCCTGTCCGATGCGCACGTCACGGGCGAAACCGTGCGCGGGACCGTGCTGAGCAGCGATCTGGACCAGCTGCTGGAGAAACTCCGGCAGGAGAGAGCGCGATTGATTTCCGTGACTCCGCTGCAGGGCACGCTGGAAGAATATTTCCTGTCCAAAACCACGGAGAAGGAGGCCGTAAACTCGTGACCTCCCGCCTTTCCGCCATTACGCTCAACACGTTTCGCGAGGCCGTACGCGACCGCGTGCTGTACAACCTCATCCTTTTTGTTCTGCTCCTGGTGGCCTCGGCGCCGCTGTTTGGACAAATCTCCATCGGGCTGGAGCGGCTCATTCTGGTGAACGTGGGCTTGAGCTCGATTTCGCTGTTTGGCGTGATCATCGCGATCTTTGTCGGGATCGGCCTGGTCTCAAAGGAAATCGAAAAGAAGACGCTTTATACGATCCTCTCGCGCCCGGTCCGGCGCTGGGAGTTCATCGTGGGCAAATATTTCGGACTGTTGATGACCCTGGTGGTGAATACGGCGTTGATGACCGTGGGTTTTTACGCGGCACTGCTGGTCACGGCACATGGCTTGAAAAGAACGGACGCTCTGCTGCTGGTGGCAATTTATTTCATTGTCCTGCAGTTCATGATCATGGTGGCCCTGACGCTGCTGTTTTCAAGCTTCTCCACCCCCATTTTCTCGGCGATTTTTGCTTTTGCCCTGTTCGTGATCGGGACCTTCGCCGAAGACCTGAAAAACTTCGCCGCCATGTCACAAGGCGCGGGCAGATGGCTGGCGACGGGCGCAAGTTACCTGGTGCCGAACTTCGCTTCACTCAATGTGATTGCGCAGGCGGCACACAACCAGCCGGTGAGTGGCAGCCTGGTCCTGTTCAACACTCTTTACGCGCTGCTGTACTCCGCCGCGGTCACGGCGGCAGCGGTGCTGATCTTTGAGCGGCGCAATTTGAAATGAACACGAACCGCAAAGTCACAGTCATTGCCGGGCTTTTATTGGTCACGCTGTTCGCCGGCTCCATCGTCAGCCGGCGGCAGGTCGAGAAAGAGCGCGGCAAAGAGGCCACGCTGGAAGACATCCTTTATCTTCCGTCGGGCAAGACCGTGAAGAGGATGAGCCTGGGCTATTCCAGCCTGCTGGCCAACATCTATTGGACCCGCGCGGTGCAGTACTTCGGCTCCAGGCACATGCAACGCTCGCGCCGTTATGATCTGCTTGACCCGCTGCTGCAGATTACCACTGACCTTGATCCGCACCTGATCGTCGCGTACGAGACGGGATCGATCTTTCTCTGCCAGCAGCCACCGGACGGCGCCGGCCAGCCGGACAAGGCGGTTGCCCTGGTGGAAAAAGGGATTCGTGAAAATCCAGGCTACTGGCGGCTTTATTTCTCGCTGGGCTTCATTCACTATGTCGATCGCCGCGATTACAAAGCGGCGCAGCAGGCGTTTCAAAAGGGCTCCGAGGTCCCAGGCGCCCTTCCGTGGATGAAAGTAATGGCCGCCAGAATGGCGGAACAGGGCGACGATCCCAATACCGCAGCTTATATCTGGAAAACGATTTATGACACCACCACGGACCGCGACATCAAAGACACGGCTGTGAAGCACCTGGTCTCTTTGCGAGCGGAGTCAGAGATCGCCGCGCTGGAGCAGGTGGCGCAGGCGTACTACCAAAGGTTTAAGGCGTATCCCGAGGAGTGGTCTGATCTGGTGCGGGCCGGCATGCTGCGCGGAGTCCCTCAGGACCCTAACGGCGCGCCCTACAAACTGAGGCTGGATGGCACCGTGCAGGTTGAAGATCCCAAGCAGTTCCCTTACATTGAGCGTCACGGCGCAAAGAAATAAAATAACGTTCAACCGCTATCCTGAATCTAATGAAAAACCACGCATGAGAGAACGATATCCAGTTTTTGCGGCAGTTGTGTTTTTTCTGGCCAGTTCCGGTTTATGGGGCCAGGCTGCCAGCGCGGGCGCAACCGCCCATGCGGTGGATGAGCACTACAACCACCTGAAGACATTCAAGGCAGAGTTCACTGAGATTTACCAGGGTGAAGGAATTTCCCGCACAGAGAGCGGCACGCTATGGCTGAAGAAACCCGGCCGCATGCGCTGGGAGTACCATGCGCCCCGGGAAAAGCTGTTTCTGATCGACTCGGAAAATGCGTATTTCTACGTAAGCGGAGACCGCCAGGCGAGAAAGACGCCGGTCAAGAACCTGGATGATATCCGCTCTCCCCTGCGCTACCTGCTGGGCAAGACCAAGCTGGAAAAAGAGCTGGAGGGGCTTTCGCTGGCGCCTGATCTGGCGCCGATCCAGCAAGGCGACTTTGTGCTGCGCGGGATTCCCAAGGTGATGAAAGACCGCGTTTCAGAGGTGGTCCTGGAGGTGTCTGCCGCGCATCAAATCCACCGGATTGTGATTCATGGCGTAGACGGCACCACTACGGACTTCCGTTTCTCTCAGATGGAGGAGAATGTCCCCGTCCATGACAGCTTATTCCGTTTTAGTCCGCCCCCCGGGGTGGAAACTTTTGAGGACAGCCAGGCAGCCCAATAATCACCCTCTAAACACCTTTGATAGCTAAGAATTAGTAAATTTAATGACCAAAGTGCGCAATAATAGAGGGTCCCCCCCATTCTATTCAATAGGGTCGCAATCCATTGAAATGCTAGACT
>JBGPZS010000121.1:0-9446 GCA_041493865.1 Terriglobia bacterium | reverse complement strand
TTCGTTCCTTCATTCCGTTCTCTCCCTGCCTTATTTCCGTGCGGCTCCGGTTTCGGCAAGAACCGGGGCCGCAATTTTTTGTGTGACGATATTTATCAGGGCACTGGCTGGCTGGCTATTTTATTAGCCAATTGTCCCGCACTTCTGCGATGGCGGCGCGCCGCTGCGCAAGTTCAGCTTCAGACTCCGGCCTTGGCGGAGCTTGTAACTGCGCCAGAATCTGCCTGAGTGTTTTGTCGATCGAGAACAAGCGGAACTGCGCAAGCATCATTGCGATAGCGATAATCAAAGCGACTAGCAAAACAAAAATGGTTAGAACTTCCATCGATTCGCTCCTTTGGCAGTCTGCAATGCAACCGGACTCGCTATCTTCGCGAAAGTCTGGTGATTGGGTCAAGAAGAACTCTCACCGTCACCCGTGAACTGCCATTCCGAACTCGATGGCGAGCCTGTGTGAGGAGAGGGCGGTGATTTGCATCACGGTCAGGCGCTGGCCTCCCGTGGCATCCTACTAGATGATAAGCAAGCTGTCCCCAACGATGCCGACGTCACCGAAAGAACAATCGTCCGCCACTCAGGATGTGCAGAAGCATATTCGCTGGAGTTGGTTGACTGAATACGGCAAGGACGCTCCCATCGCAATCCTTACATGCGTTGCGATCGCTATGCACTTGCTTTTGCGCCACGTGTGGCACACCGGGCCCCTGGATGTGTTGCCGCTCTACGTTGCTCTGGCAGCGGGCGGGATACCACTCCTGGCCGGATTAGTCCGGCAACTGTTCAAACTGCGATTTGGTTCTGACTGGCTGGCCGGCTTCTCCATTGTCACCGGCGTTCTGCTGCACCAATACCTGGTGGCTTCCATCGTGGTGCTGATGCTCTCCGGCGGGTCCGCACTGGAGCAGTATGCAACCAACAGGGCGTCATCCGCGCTGCGCGCGCTGGCCAAGCGCATGCCCACGGTGGCGCATCGGGTGACGGAAACAGGTTTCACCCTCATCAACGCCCGTGAGATTGTTCCCGGCGATGTTCTTGCCATCTTTCCACATGAGATCTGCCCCGTGGACGGGCAAGTGGTAGAGGGCCACGGAGAGATGGATGAATCCTATCTGACCGGCGAGCCGTTCGAGATCGCCAAGGCACCCGGGTCGGAAGTTCTCTCCGGGGCCTTGAACAGGAACGAGGTGCTAAAAATCCGCGCATCAAAACTGCCGGTGGATTCGCGCTACGCACGCATCCTGAAAGTGGTG
Organism: Terriglobia bacterium; assembly: GCA_041493865.1. GTDB lineage: Bacteria > Acidobacteriota > Terriglobia > Terriglobales > Acidobacteriaceae > Angelobacter. Next base: position 8,196 of record JBGPZS010000121.1, on the reverse strand, counting down.
GAGCAGGCAGAACAGAACCGCCCGCACATGCGGCGGATCGCGGACCGGCTGGGCGGGTGGTATACGCCCATTGCTCTGCTGGCGGGGATTCTCGGCTGGCTGGCAAGCGGAAACCCGGAGCGATTCCTGGCCGTGGTCGTGATTGCCACGCCGTGTCCGCTGCTGATTGCAATTCCGGTGGCTATTATCGGGGGCATTTCCCTAGCGGCCAGACGGGGCATCGTGATTAAGAACCCGAAAATCCTGGAGGAAATTGATGCCTGTGACACCTTCTTCTTTGACAAGACGGGCACACTGACCTACGGGCGGCCGGCACTCACGGACGTGATTTGCGCGGCCGGAAACGAAAAAAGACAGGTGCTCAGGTATGCGGCCAGCCTGGAACAGTATTCAAGGCATCCGCTGGCACAAGCGATCCTGAATGCAACCAACGCTCTGGGTCTGCCGGTTTGCGTCCCCGCGGATGTGAGCGAAAAAGCGGGTGAAGGCCTTTCCGGCAGCGTTGATGGGCGTCAAGTCCATATCACAGGCAGGGCGCAGGCGGCGAAGCTGCTGACGACAGCGGAGCTTCCACCGATCTCGCCAGGCCTGGAATGCGTGGTTTTTATTGACCAGAAATTCGCGGCGCTGTTCCGCTTTCACGACGAACCGCGCGCGGACAGCAGTTCGTTCGTCCGGCATCTGCAGCCCAGACATCGCGCCCGCCAGGTGATACTGCTTTCCGGCGACCGCGCTTCAGAAGTGATGCACCTGGCGCGGATTGTTGGCATTGAACACGTGTATTCCGGCGCCAGCCCCGAGGAAAAACTGGCACTGGTGACCGAAGAGACGCAGCGGAGGAAAACCATTTTTGTGGGTGATGGCATCAACGATGCCCCGGCAATGCTGGCGGCCACAGTCAGCGTCGCCCTTGGAGGCCAGAACAGCGACGTAACCTCAGAGGCTGCGGACGCGGTGGTGATGGATTCATCCCTGCGAAAAGTGGATGAGCTGATTCACATCGCTCGCCGCACCCGCGCCATTGCGCTGCAGAGCGCGATTGGCGGCATGCTGCTGAGCGGGGTTGGCATGGCGTTCGCCGCATTCGGATACCTGCTGCCGATTGCGGGTGCGGTAGCGCAGGAAGTGATTGACCTAGCAGCCGTGCTGAACGCGCTGCGCGCCACCAGGGGCAACGCGCGGTTGAGCGATTTCTAAGCCGCGCGTCAAGAAGACAGGGGCCTGCACAGCGCTTCCAACGCGCGACTCCAGATTTTTCCTGCAAAGCTGGCCTCAGGCCGTCCTTCTCCTCTGCATGGAGGAATCCACTGCTTCCACCAGCGGCATGTTGACCAGATGTTCGCTCAGGAACCAGACTTGCAGTTCATTCCTGCGCAGCACATCGCTGACAACAAGGTCATTGGTCCCGTCGTCGCCGAGCTTGGAAGCGCGTTCGGCCAGCGTGCGGCACTCGCGGATGATGATCTGGTGGGCGTCCAACAGCCGCGAGAGTTGCACCGGGACCTCTTCCCGTCCGCGCGGCGGGCGCTCAATCAGCGTCGTCTCGGCGACATCGGCGGCCATGGCAATGCTGATGCCGCCCAGCAGCTGAATGCGCTCGGCGATGCCGTCAACGATTTCAGCCTGCTCGTCATAGTGCTTATCAAACAAGAGATGAAGCTGGTAAAAAGTGGGGCCGGACACTTGCCAGTGCGATTTCTTATAAAGGTCGCGGAGGGTCATGGTGTCCGCCAGCAACTGGTTTAATTGCGCGGTCATTTCCAGACGGACTGGCTCTTCCAGTTCCAGCGGAAGCAGATGGTTTACCGTGCCGTAGGCCTGGATTTCGGAGGCTTTCTGGTGGAGCCTGGGCTGGGCGCTGACCTTACCGTTTTTCCTTATCATAAATTCTCCTTTTACTTGAAAATCTCGGTCCTGTCTTTGGTGGTAATCGTCGGCATGAAATTCTTTCCTTGGCTTAGAGTTTGGATGCTAATGTCGCGGCTTACGCTCACGGCCCCTGGTGACAGGTTGTTTTAAAGAGAATATATTTTTTGCGCCAGGAAATCCCTTACCACGATGGCTGCGTCCTTCTTTTCTCCATCCACGGCATAGTTCATGCGACGCATGTCTTCGGCGCTAATCTGCCCATGCAATGATCTGAGAGCCCTGGCTAATTCCCAATCTTTCTCCAGAATCTCGCGCCGCACGATGGTCACGGCGTCATAAGGCGGGAAGTAGTGCCGGTCGTCTTCGAGCACGACCAGATCCAGCGCGGCGATCAAGCCGTCAGTATTGGAACCGGCAACCATGTCAACCTGGTTGTTCTGCAGGGCGCGATAGAGCAGGCCCAGGTCCATCACGCGCGGCGCTTCGGCGAATTTGAGACCGTACTTGCTTACCAGGCCTTTGTAGCCGTCGGGCCGTTCGATGAATTCATAACCCACGCCCAGGCGCAACTGCGGGGCCACGGCCGCCGCATCAGAGAGGGTCTTCAAACGCAGCCGACGCGCGTCATTGCCGCGCATGACCATGGCGAAGGTGTTATCAAACCCGAGCGAAGGCAAAACTTCCAGGTTAAACCTGCGCGAGTAGAGATCTTTCACGGTGTTGAAGACCGCGGCATCATCGGAAGACGGCGGTTCTTTCAGGATGGCCACCAGCGCGGTCCCCGTGTATTCCACGTACATGTCAATCCGCCCGGCAAGCAGGGCCTGATGGCAGATATAGGTTCCGGCCAGGTAAAAGCGTTTCTCGATCGGCAGCGTGGTAAACCGGGCCAGGTATTGCGCCAGCAGCTCACCCAGGACAAGCTGCTCGGTGAAATTTTTGGAGCCGATGGAGAGTCTCGAAGTCTTGGAGACGCAGCCGGCGAGCAGCAGCGCGAGCCCGGAGAGGAAGCCACGACGGTCCATCATGTGGCGAACCATCAGTGATGCACCCGGACCAGGATGCGCTGAATTGCGCCGAGTACCAGATCGGCGGAGAGCGCCATGAGCGCCGCGGGAATGGCGCCGGCCAGGATCACGTTGTTATCGACCATCGCCAGGCCGCGGAAGATGAATTCACCCAGCCCGCCGGCGCCGATAGCCGCGGCAATCGTCGCCACGCCGACGGTGATGACCGTGGCAGTGCGGATGCCGGCGACAATGACGTTTGAAGCCAGCGGCAGTTCCACATACCAAAGCAATTGCCGCGGCGTCAGACCCATGCCAAGAGCGGCTTCGCGCACCGGCGGATCGACCCCGGCAATGCCGGTATACGTATTGCGCACCACGGGAAGCAATGCGTACAGGGTGAGCGCCAGAATCGCCAGGCGGTCAGCGCGCGCGCCGATCCAGGGCACCGGCAGCAGCAGGCCAAACAAGGCCAGGCTGGGGATGGTTTGCATGATGTTGTTCGCGCCCAGCACCAGCCCTTTCCAACCCGGCCGCCGGCTCAGCAGAATTCCCAGCGGCACCCCAATGGCAACTGCCAACAACATGGAAACGCCTACCAGCCATAAATGTTCGATCGTGAGCGTGAGCACATCACGTTTGTGCGCGACAAGAAAATCCTTCAATGACATGACACTACGCTCCGGAGTTGAGGATTTGTTGCCCGGCCCGGAAAGCTGCTACATAAGGCTGAACGTAATCGGCGGTCGAGCGCAAAAACTCGGCGGGGGCGAAAATCCCCTTGAGTGCGCCCGAATCCAGCAACGCGATCCGGTCGCCCAGCATGAGCGCTTCCGCCACATCATGGGTCACGAAGACCACGGTCTTGCTCAGCGTTTTTCTGAGCCCTAGGAATTCGTGCTGTAGCTCCGCGCGGGTGATGGGATCGAGCGCTCCGAACGGTTCATCCATCAGCAGAATCTGTGGATCAGCCGCCAGTGCCCGCGCCAGACCCACACGCTGGCGCTGTCCGCCGGAAAGCTGGTCAGGATAGCGCTCGGCAAACTGATCGTACGGCAGCCCGACGAGTTGCAGGACCTCACGCACGCGCAAAGCGATACGCGCAGCGTCCCAGCGTTCCAGTTTGGGCACAAGCGCCACGTTGTCGCGGACGTTATAGTGGGGAAAGAGGCCCGCTTCCTGGATGGCGTAACCAATGTGGCGGCGGAGGCGGACCACGTCCCACTCGCTGGTGGAGCGGCCGTCGACCAGGACCCGGCCCTGGCTTTGGTCCAGCAGACGGTTGATCAGCTTGAGCGTAGTGGTCTTGCCGGAGCCGCTGCGTCCCAGCAGCATGAGAGTTTCGCCCCGCCGGATGGACAGGTTGAGATCAGAGATAAGGGTGCGATTACCGTGGGTGCGGTAGGTAACGTTGACGAATTCGATAGCTGTTCCGGCTGAACCGTTCATCGCCAATCGAGGGCCAGCAGCTGCGCAGGATTGAAGCTTGCGCGTTTAGCGTATCAGACAGGGCGGCGGGGTGGCGAATGAGGAAGGTCCCGGCCGCAGATTTACCCCGGTGGGGCGCCGATGGAACAAATTTGGTAAAGAGTAATTTGGTAGTTGGGTGAATAAAGCGCATGAACCGTTACGCGGCGGCTACATGCCGGGCTCAATGATTTCGCACCTTCGGCGCTGGGCGCATTGAGCCCCGAGCCATTGAGTTTGTAAAAGCCGGCATGGCAGGAGAGCGGCGAGAATTCTCAGGGCTTGCTTTGTCCGGCACTGGGAGCTGAGGGACTGGCGCTGCCCTCGGCGGGAATCGTTAGGGCGGCATTTGCCGTTCCGATCAGCCCGGTTGCGTTGTCACGGACGCCCAATCTAAGAAGATAGTCCCCGGGCTGGAGGCTCAACTGGTCCCGGCAGGGGAAAAAGCCCTTCATCACTTTCGCATAAGCCTCAGCGTTCAAGGCCCCGCCCATTTTCTGCGCTTCAGTGGTGACCGGCTTATCGGGATTGTTTTTGGCAAATACGCGGACCGCGCATTCCATGTCGACGCGCTGCAGGCCATCACTACCTGCCTCAAAGCTCAAAGCGTGAGGATCAACGCCATAGCTCACCACCACCTTGTTTTGCGTTTTAGCGGACGGAGCCATCACCATGGCCTGGAAGGGCAGGGCCGTGGAAACAGGAATGTTCAGGCTGAGCGCCTCGTCAAAATCCTGGTCCTGTTTTTTGGGATTGAGTTTCGCGAAGGCCGCGGTATCCACGGCAAAATAACCGATGCGGTAGCGTAGCTTGACTCCGTTGCGCTGTAGCTTTATCTGGATCTTGCGGAAGGCGCTGTTCCAGTCTTTGTTCTCGGGATAGTAACCAAGAGTGTAATAGGTGGAACCATCGTCAATGCTTTCGCGGACCGCGCTATCGAGATCGTTGCGGTTATAAAAGGCGCGTCCGCCGGTACGCTCAGCCAGGTCTAGCATGGTGGTGCGCGCCGCCATCGGGTCGTCCACGCTGCTGCTCATCGAGCCAGCGTCGTTGGCGACATTGATAAGCCCGATTCCGGCCAGGCCCCGGGCATCCAGCGGATAGACAGCCACCTGAGAATCGCTGAGCAGGTTTCCCGTGCGGGCAACGTCGTGCGAATAGTTGCGGGCCGTTTGTGAGGTCACGCTGGACATCAAGACGTCAAAGGGAAATGTCTCCGAAATCCAAATCAGGTTTTTCCGTCCGGGATAGCCAGACAGCGTCCTGGCCAGCGAATTCAGCGCTGAAAGCGTCATGTTCACCCGCTGGTCCGTCAAGTTGAGGGTCTGCGATTGCTCAAATTCCCTGATCTGCGCCGCCATCTGTGCAGGAAGAGATTGGGAGATGCCTGGCAAAATCGGGGTGATAGGAGAGCCGTTGGCGGAAACATTCAAAAGCGGTGAACTCTTCCCTTTGAAGCTGCGGGCCACCTCCCGCAATACGGCAGGGTCAGTGGTAAAGTCCTGCAACAGCCGGATTCTGCTGTCCAAAAGGTAGACGGCGATAGGTTCGTTCTCCGGCAATTTTTCCAGAAACTTGACCATCGCCTCGCGCACCGAAATCTGGTTGAGGCGGTTGGTATTGAGCGAGTCCAGCAGGATGATGTTCAAGGCCCGGCCGGGCTTAAAGTGCGGTAAGTTGTCGACAATATTTGCCGCATTGGCGGGCGACTGGGCCGGCGCAGCCTGAGAAGCATCCGGATACTGAAAGTTGAAGATGCGGACCTTCTGCGCCTTGCCATCTTCGGTGATGGTAAAGTCGTCTTGTTTCAAGTCAGTGACGGGCGCGCCTTTGGAATCACGCGCCACCACGTCCACCACGACCAGGCGTGTCTTAACCTTCAGGACCGTAGAAGTTTCATAGGCGGGCTGCTGGGTGGAACCAGCCTTAGCCTGCGCATCTTTTGGCGAAGATGCCTGCGCCTGGGCGGCGCTGCTCTGCTGAGCAAAACAGGATGCGGCAAATGCCATTGTGAGAGTGAAAGTCAACACCGCTATTTTCTTCGACATACAGATGCTCCCAGGCCCGTTCCTGCGATGTGCATATTCGTGGCCCAAATTTGAGGTTTTGCCGGGGGATGGCAAGCCCAATGGTAACAATTCTGTAGCTGATCTTGTAGTTAATTCTGTAGGTAGTATTAAATGATTGTATAGATGACCCACCGCTGCTTTCAGCGGTTAAGTGCGCTATAAAAAACAGAGACGGCGGCCGGGCCGTCTCTATGATCTCCAATCTTCATCTTCTCCTCAGAATCAATCTTCGGCTTAGAGCAAGCCAAAGGGGCACTGCGCTTACGGCCGATGCGGCTGGAAGTCAAGATTCCGCCGGCATACTTCCCCAACAGCTATTCCTGACTCTAGGGAGCTAGGTTACGGTTTGTGGGGCAATATCTCAACGCCACCACCATACTTTGCCTTTTGACCATCGAGAAAGCACTCGAACTGGTAAATGCCGCCCACAACCAGAGTGAACACCTCGCCGTCATGCACTGTTGCGATAGGTTGACCGAATGGTGAGAGGAACTTGATCGTCGCCTTCTTACCATAAGCACCTGCAACAGTCACGTTCTCGCCCACGTTCATCGTAGGCTGTGTCGGGACTATGATGGTTTTTGTGTCCGGGTCCCAATCCAGCTTGATGATGTGGGTTATGGCCAACGGTGATGCACCAAGAGCCATTGTCCGTCCTCCTTTTGCGCTTTTTCTCCATCAATGTATAAAGCGCAAATTTTTCCGGAACTCCGCCAAATCCGGATGGACATCTAGTTCTTCTCCCAGTTTCACCGTCCCGAGTTTAAGGGTCTTGAGCGCGTCCTCCCAATCCCCCAGTGCAGCATATGTAAGGACAACATAGCGAATGACTTGATTGTCCCCGGGCCACAGGCGAAGCGCCTGAACAGCGTCAGCCCGGGCGCCGGCTTTGTCGCCCAGCCGCGCGCGGAAGTATGCCAGTAAAGCACGCGTCTGTGCGTGTTGCGGATTCGCCCCCAGTTTCGCCAGTGCCAGGCTCTGTCCTTCCTTATAGGCCGATTTTGCGTCCGCTAAACTACCCATGCGTCGCTCCGAATCGCCCAGATTGAGCCAATACAACATATTGCCTGGCTGCAGCTTGGCCGCGCGCCGGTAATTCTGTGCGGCAAGATCATCCTTTTTCAGGGACGCATACGCCGCGCCCAGGTTATTGAACGCTTGCGAGTTTTCCTTAATCTTCAGGGAGGCTTGAAGAGCTTCTACCGCTTCGGTGAATTTACGCTCATCAAGGAGTATGCCGCCAAGATTGGCATATGCAGTCGGACTTCCGGGCGCAAGCTTAATTCCCTTCCGGAATTGTTCTTCAGCTTCCTGGTAGCGTCCGCGGGTGAAGTAGAAAGAACCAAAGGTTTCATACGACGAATAGAGTTGGGGATCCAGCTCAATGGCCTGACGAAAGCTCTGGATCGCGTTCTCCACCTTTCCCTCGGCATCCAAAGTGAAAGCCATGCCCTGGAGCGCATCGATATTGCGTGGTTCCGTTTCCCGGATGCGACCGTAATAGTCCATCGCTGCGGGATACTTACCCTCCTTCCAGCTCAGTTTTCCGGCGGCTAAAAGAACGCGGACTGAGTCGCGATTGAGCGCTTCGGCCTTCTGCAAAGATTGTCGCGCCTGCTCCAGCCACTTCTGGTCGCTGCTGGCCTCATACTTTGCCAGCTGCGCTTCCACTAAACCCGCAAGCGGCAAAGGTGAGTGCGGGTCCTGCGCTGCAGCTTCCTGGAAGCTGTTGATGGCTTCGTCATAGCTATAGTAATCGCGTGCAAGATAGTACATACCACGAT
>JBGPZS010000207.1:0-7044 GCA_041493865.1 Terriglobia bacterium | reverse complement strand
TTGCCGGTATCCACCAGCGACTCACCCTTCTCAACGCTCGAGGCAGTGGCATTGATCACAGATGTGTGGGTACCCAGCAGCTTGGCAGCGAACTCAAACGAGACGCGGGTGCGGGTGGAAGCTTCATAGAAAAGAAGCGCAATGCGCTTTCCGCGAAGCAGAGGCTTTGGCTGGCCGGATTGCATGCGTTTGGCCAGCTTGAGAAAAAAGGCGATTTCATCGGCCGAGAGGTGCTCGAGTTCTAGTAACGAGCGTGTGCGCGCCATTGCTAAGAAATGCGTTCCACCAGCAGGACTTGTTCTTCCTTGTCAACTTCAGAGAGCTTCACTTCGATGATTTCGTTGTCCGTGGTCTGTACGGTGCGGCCGATGAAGGCGGCTTCAATGGGCAGCTCGCGATGCCCTCGGTCAATGAGCACGCAGAGCTGTACGCGGCGCGGGCGCCCGTGATCGAACAATGCGTCCATGGCGGCGCGGACGGTGCGGCCGGTGTAAAGCACGTCGTCCAGCAGAATCACGTTTTTATCCACGATATCGGTCCCCAGCGGCGTGGCTTTCTTGATTACAGGGCTGGTGCCCACGGTGGAGAGATCGTCGCGGTACAGGGTGATATCCAGGGTGCCCACGGGCACGGGCTTCTTCTCAATCTGCTGGATCAGGGCGGCCAGACGGGTGGCCAGGGGCACACCGCGCCGCTTGATGCCTACCAGTACCAGGTTTTCCACACCATTGTTTTTTTCCACGATCTGATGGGCCAGACGGACGAGCGTCCGCTCAATTTCTGAGCCGGACATGAGGCGTCCTTTTACGTGCAGGTTGGGAAGGCGAGTGGATGCTGGATTCATAGACACCGCATGATATCCGAAGGTGACGCAATGCGCCAACCGTCACGGTACAGGCCGGTTTCGGGTTTTCCCCAGCACCGCTGCCAGGGCCCCGCTGCTCATGCCAACGACCAGAAAGACCACCAGAATGAAAGCCAGGCCCATGGCAGTTATGGTGATCAGCCCGTTCGTAGTTGCAAACCATTGCAACGCTTGCTGGGTTTGCAGGTCAGGAGCCTGGGCGGCACGCTCCCGGAGCATGTTGATCATCGGTTCGTAATATTTGGCCCGGTTAAGAGAAAGGGTCACGAGGAAAAAAGCCAGAAAAAAGGCAAAACTAAGGAGTCCCATAAGAGCGCCCATACGGGCGCCTTGTCCGCCACGCAGAGGGGCAATACTGTGTTGCCGGTAACGGGAGATGGCCCAGATCAAGCTCGCCGGCAGCAGGACAAAAAGGCCCAGAGGAGCCAGTGGAACCGTCAGTATGCCGGTAAATGCGGCCAAAGGGGCGGCAGTACGGAAGAAATGCTTCCATTCGATCCCGGTCACGCGGGTAAGACCGGCAGCCGGTGGTGACAGCGGCGCAGGTTGAGGGGAAGCTGAATCTGAGCCCATGCCTTCCGGGGCTTCGGAAGGTAGTTCTGGTGCTCTGGAAACCCTGATTTGCGGAGCGCCGCAGGTGGAGCAAAATGCAAGCTGTTCCTCGATGGGATGTCCACAGCGGTAGCAATTACGTTGCATATTAACAAGTTACACGAAACGAGAAAAACCGGGAAAGAGGCGTCTGGCGAACACATGTTTGGCCAGGAAGATGGCCCGGTGAAAAAAGAAAACCAGTTCCACAGCGAACCTGGTTTTCCCGCCCCAGAAAAAGTTTGCTTCGCACACGAGCAGCCGAGAGAAAGAAACAAATAAGTCGCAGTAAAGATATATCAAACAACATTTTCACGACCCTACTGAGCAAGCACTCAAACACACCAGAGTATGTATGCCTTCCGGGAGAAGGAATACTCCAATGAAAAAGACAACTCTTCGGCTCTTGCTGATGGTGATTCTACTTGCAGCTTGTGCTTCAACTCCCGTCCTGGCTGATGGCGGATCGCCCCCGCCCTGTACTCCAGGCCATTGTTCTCCGGGCGCCAGATAGCTGGACGCTGGTCGCCCGTCTGAGACATTGCATAAGTCCATTGAGGTGTTGGGGAAGACTGGGTTAAGCTGAGACTCAACTCTGATGAGTCTCAGCGCCATACTCTGGTTGACACCCCCCGCATTGCAGAGCTGTCTCGTCATTCTCCTGGTGATGCGTGGAGCGTACAGGCGATTTCGGCTCTTCCTGGCTTACACAGTTTTCGCTGTGATCGCTGAGGCCTCGAAATTCTTCTTTTTCGCGCGCGACAAAGAGGGCTGGACTTATTTCAAGGTCGCTTGGGGCGCGGAAGCGGTCTATGCGGTCCTGGGATTCCTCGCTATTTACGAGGTCTTCCGGCATGTATTCGAGAACTTTTACTCGATGCCGTGGTTCAAGTTCATGCTGCCTGTCGTCGGTGCGACGATGCTTGGCATCTCCATCCTTGTTCCCATTGTGCACACGCCGGTGCAGACAGAACCGTTGTTAGTGACCATTTTTTCCATGCAGATTGCCGTCCGATGTCTGCAGCTGGGAGTGTTTTTCCTGATTTTTTTCCTGGCCCGGGTCTTCGACCTGGACTACCGGCAATATGCCTTCGGGATTGCGGCGGGTTTCGGCATTGCAGCAGCCGGCATCCTGTTGGGTACTTTGGTAAGGACGGGCGGCGGATTAAAATTTCTAATCTTCTTTCAATATGTGCCGAGTGTGGCATACTGTGTTGCAGTCACGGTATGGCTGGCTTCCTTTGTTCGGCCAGAGCCAGATGATCCTTTCCGTAACTTCCGGCATCTATTTACACCCGAATTGTTCCTGGAGCAGCTAGAGCGGTATAAACAAGAGGTAAGGGGAATCTTAAAGCCATGAGCGCATACGCTTTTCTCCTTGTTGTGCTGGCATTGCTCTGTGCCAGCGCGCTGTACTTTTTCCTCGGACGGCTCTCCCGCTTTCCCTGCCGCACCATCCGCGACGTGCCGGCATTCCTGCAGCCGGTGGATTCCGCGAGCATGATGCAGCTGTTGAACCCGGAAACAGAAGAATACCTGCGTTCGGCGATGACCGGGCTGGCGCTACGCCTGGAGCAACGCAGAAGCCTGCACTTTCTCCGCGAACATATGATTCGCATGTCGCACAACGCGCACATCCTTCTGGAATGGTCGAATGCGGAGCTCAAAAGAGAGATCGTGGGGCAAAGCGACGAATACAGCGAGTGTTACCGCGATTGCGCCCGCCAGTTGCACACTGCGGCAGTGGAGTTTCGCCTCTATTCGGCCTTGTCCCTGATCAAGATCAAATTGTGGCTGGTTTTCCGAACACAATCATGGCTGCCATTTGCGCCACCGAGCCTGGCTGATCTGGGCCAGGTGGGCGGGCTGCGCTTCTTCACGTTATATTCGAACCTCACGCGCGCGGTTTCCAATCTGGGCCGGCACTATGGAACTGAGTTTCGCGACGAGTTGCTGAAAGCGTGGGCGGTCGCGGCCTGATTGCGATTTAAGCCCATCAACTTGACCCTTGCCGCGGGCTAATTTGTATCTTTGCTCTCCCAGGCGCGCACGTAGACCAGCGCAAACTCCGATCCGTTATCCTTGGACTTAACCGCCATGATGCGCTGGTTGTTTTCCGTGCCTACCTTGAGTACTTCGCGGTAGTCGTGGCCAGAATCGTGGCCGTCGCAGGTGACCTCAGCATCTTTGTCGTGGTGATGGAAATTCAAGTTGAAGCCGCCGGTGCAGTCCACGATTTTGCCGTACTTACCCATTTCCTTGCGATAAAACCCCAGCACTTTATCGGAAGGATCGTCACTTTCAAATTTCAAAGCGACCACCTTCAAACCGAACAGAGAGCTGGAAATGTTCACATTAGCGCTATGGTGCTCGTCATCGGAGTCTTTCTTGGCCCGGGCGCCTGGATAGAGGGCCAAGCCGGTGTCTTTCACGTTGGTAGCGCCTTCCTTCACGCTGAGGGAGCCAAACGGAGTGCGAATATCGACGTCATTTTTCTTGCCGTTGTCTTTCTCATGCGTGGTGACAGAGCACCCGGCGAGCGCGATCAGACAGAGAAAACCTGACAGCATGGTGCGAAGCTGGAGCAATCTCATACGTTCCTCCCTGGCGGCAAGCGAGAGCTGTGCCTTCGTGGTCTAACTGGTGATACGCCCGTCCACGGACAAAAGTTCCGCAGAATGTTGAGCGGCAAGGTCAAATGATGGGTTCGTAGTAGCGCTCCCCGGCACAGGCGCGGCATACGGTCTTGGCGCCGAGTTTTACCTCGCGGCGGAAATTGATTCCTTCACCGCATTGCGCGCAGACAATGCGCTCACCTTTGTATCCTGGGAACTCTTCCGGCGGCAGCTCCACGTGGACCCATTGCGTCTGAAACAAGTGCTCATCCGCCATCTCACGATAGGCCAGCATCTGCTGCTGGTTCTTGTCCGCGATTTCCGGATGCATGCTTTTGGCCAGCGCCTTGGAAGACTCCCGGGCAGCCACACGGACGGCTTTGCCGGTATCCACATCGACGAAGGTGGCCGCCATTTTGCCCCAGTCACGGAACTTGAGGGCGCGCTTGCCCAGGCGGCAGCCGGTCACCACCATCACGGCATCGGTGGCGCAGCGGTCAATCTCTACAAAGGTGACGATGCGCTTGCGGTCTTTGCCCTGGGGATCTTCCAACCCGAGCTTTTTCAGGCCGAGCATGGCCATACGCACGCCCAGCACCTGTCCGGCGCAAAGATGGCCGTGGGCCACGGCCGCGTCATCAAGATATTCCTGCAGAGTTTTCATTGCGGGCCCTCTTCTTCCGCGGTGTCGGCCTGGAGATCAGCACCGTGCGCATGCACGATGAAGCTCGACTTCTCTCCCGCCGCGACGAAGGTCACGCGGCTGGGAGCGCGCTCCCATTTCGGGGCGGCACAGGCCGGACCGGAATATTCTTTTCTAAGGATAGGCTTGCGCTTGCCCATTTGTGAAACCACCATATAGGTTTTGGAACCGTCATCGGAAGAGCCGCAGTAGGCGGCGTAGTCACGATACCAGCTTGCTTCGGAAGTATCGCCGTCAAAGGCCGGGAGATTAAGTTGTGCCACATGGCCGGTCTGGCGGTCAATGCTGATCCATCCGGCCAGCCGCCATACCCATTGCTGGGGTTTCCTGGTTTCTTCCGATAACGCGTCATTGATGCGGTAAGCGCGCCGGACCACGAAAAGCCGGTCGGTAACGTCATGCGCAGCACCGGTGGTGTATTCCCGGGCCCGCCCGTCGATGATTAACTCACGGACTTTGATTTCCTGGCCTTCACCCGAGTCCGACCGTACCTCAACCGCGCGCCACTTGCCCAGAACGACGGTGTGCGTTTTGGGGGCGGCAAAGCTGCTGCCCAGAAGCAGCAAAATGCTGATGCAAAAGAACAAGGGGCGCATGGTCGCCCATTATATGACCTCAGGCCGGGAGGGCGGTCAAGTCAAGCGGCTTCCAGGCAGGGTTGTTCTTGGCCAGGGCACGCGTGGTAGCGCTAGCTGGATTTATGAAATGCACGCCAATCGCAGCCTTACTAAGTGCTATGAACCTGCGAGGTTACCTAAAAAAAGGCGGCGAACAATATTCGGCTGTTCCAATTTGGCTTTAAAGGCCATAAGATATGTGACTCCCCTGAGTTTAATTAGTTGCGGGCGCTCACATATACTGCGATATGGATGGCAAGCCCCCGGGGGCATCTGTGTTTTTCAATAAAGACCCACAACATGGCAAGGTTCGAGAGTTGCTCGATACAACCCTCGACCAGACTCTACCCTCTCATCTTTCGATGGCACCCATATCGGAACGGGCAAAGGAGGAGTATGGCCGCCTGAAACAGCGGGCGCCGAAGATCCTGGTGGTGGATGACAAGATAGATACCCTCCTGCTCCTTCGCGAACTCCTTTCTTCGCGCGGCTACGACATCATTACGGCGACAGCAGCGGAAGAAGCCAAGCAAATGGTCCATACGGAACGGCCGGAGTTGATCCTGCTGGATGTGGTGATGCCGGGCAAGTCAGGTTATGAGCTTTGCCGCGAGCTGAAGGAAGATCCTTATACCCGATTGATCCCGGTGGTGATGATTACGGGACTCTCCGATCGCGATGACCGCGTGCGCGGCATTGAGGCCGGGGCCGACGATTTCCTGAGCAAGCCGCTGTATCCTGAAGAATTGTTTGCCCGCGTCAAGTCGCTGCTGAAGCTCAAAGAGTTTACTGACGAACTGGAAAACGCCGAGGCCGTGCTGGTGGCTCTGGCGCTGGGCATTGAGTCACGCGATCCGTACACCGGTAACCACTGCGAGAGGCTGGCCCGCTACGCCGCCGACCTGGGACACCACATCGGCCTGGATGGAGACAGCATCAGCGCGCTGAAGCGCGGCGGCTATCTCCACGATCTGGGCAAAGTCTCCATACCTGACGACATCCTCAAGAAAGGCACGCGCCTGACCGCGGAGGAATGGGACATCATGAAGCAACACCCGGTGATCGGGGAAGCGATCTGCCGCCCGCTCAAGTCCTTCCGCAACGTGTTGCCGATCATCCGGCATCACCACGAGCACTGGGACGGGAGCGGCTACCCGGACCAACTCACGGGATTCGATATTCCGCTGCTGGCGCGCGTGCTGCAGGTGGTGGACGTGTACGATGCGTTGCGCACCGCGCGTCCCTATAAACCGGCGTTGACCCACGAAGAAGCTAAACGCACCATGATGGAAGAAGCGGCCAGAGGATTCTGGGACCCCAACCTGGTCCCCGAGTTTTTTGCCATGCTCAAGAAGAAAGAACAAGCGGCATGAGTCTGGCGGTAGAATTCCCTTTGTCCAATTCTGGTTTGCAACCGGCGCAGCCGCAGTACAGCATCGTTGTACCTGCTTACAACGAGCGCGCGCGTATTGGCGGGACCCTGGAGCAGATACTCGAGCACCTGCGAGAGCAAAAGTGGAACGCGGAAATTGTGGTAGTGAATGACGGCTCGCGCGACGATACCGCCCAATACGTCAGCCAGTTCGCGTCCGAGCACCCCCAGGTGCGGCTGATTGAGAACCCCGGCAACCAGGGCAAGGGCTACGCCGTCCG
>JBGPZS010000161.1:0-8063 GCA_041493865.1 Terriglobia bacterium | reverse complement strand
TGTATACTGGCTCTCGTATGGTATCTACCCGTGAGTCGCGGAAGACGGCACAGATGTGTTGCATCTGTTGCGCATGTGTTTTCTGGCGCCCGGGGGCTAGTGAATTACTAACTTAAGTTAGACCTAGCTGAGGAATAAAAACCCACCCGCCAGATGAATGGCAGGTGGGTTTTTTGTTTTTGGCGCATGAACAGCCAAGAGGGGCAGGCACACGATGCAAGTATCACAAGAGCGATTCAGCGGAGCAGGGCCTGGCAATGGGCTGGCCCAAGAAGCAGAGGTCTCTAGCCCACGCAGGCTGAGCCATTTGAAGGTCCTGGAGGCGGAAAGTATTCATGTTCTGCGCGAAGCCGTGGCGGAGTTTGCGCGACCGGTCATGCTTTATTCCATCGGCAAAGATTCTTCGGTGATGCTGCGGCTGGCGCAGAAGGCATTTTATCCCGGCAAAATTCCATTCCCTCTGCTGCACGTAGATACCAGCTACAAGTTTCCCGAGATGATCGAGTTTCGCGACCGGTACACGCAGGAGATTGGCGCGGAGCTGATCGTTCACCAGAATCGTGAAGCTCTGGAAGCCGGGGCCAACCCGTTTGCGCTCGGGACGCAGAAATGCTGCGGCCAGTTGAAAACCAAATCATTGCTGGATGCGCTGGGGGAAGGCGGGTTTGACGCCGCATTCGGCGGGGCGCGGCGGGACGAAGAAAAGTCGCGGGCCAAAGAGAGGATCTACTCTTTCCGCGACGTGCATGGGCAATGGGACCCCAAGAACCAGCGGCCTGAGCTGTGGAACATCTTCAATTCGCGCATCGATAAAGGGGAAAGCATACGGATCTTTCCGCTCTCGAATTGGACCGAGCTCGATATCTGGCTTTACATCCACACGGAAAATATTCCAATTGTGCCTCTCTATTTTGCAAAAGAGCGCGAGGTCGTGGTGCGGGGAGGTTCGATTGTGGTCATTTCTTCCCGCGACCAACTTTTGCCCGGAGAAAAAACACAGACACTGAGCTGCCGCATGCGTTCACTGGGCTGCATGCCGTGCACCGGCGCGATCCGCTCGTACGCCTGCACGGTCCCGGAAATCATCGAGGAGATGATTTCTTTCCGCCGTTCCGAGCGCGAAAACCGGGTGATCGACCACGACGAAGAAGGATCCATGGAGACGAAGAAGCGCGAGGGCTATTTCTGATGCCGCATGGGGCGAACGCCACCGAACGCGGCGAGTTCCAGTTGTTCCTGGAGCAGAACCTGAACAAGGAACTGTTGCGCTTTACCACGGCCGGCAGTGTAGATGACGGCAAGTCCACCTTGATCGGAAGGCTGCTGCACGATTCAAAAACCGTTTACGAAGATCAGCTTGCTGCCATCAAAAAAAGCCGCATCAATCGATCGACAGGGCCGGTTGACTTTTCCCTGCTAACGGACGGGCTCCGCGCGGAGAGGGAGCAGGGCATTACCATTGACGTGGGCTACAGGTACTTCGCAACCACGAAACGGAAATTCATTATTGCCGACACGCCTGGCCATGAGCAGTACACGCGAAACATGGCGACTGGCGCTTCTACCGCGGACCTGGCTGTAATTCTTGTGGATGGCACCAAAGGCCTGCTGCGGCAGACAATGCGGCACTCCTATATCTCCTCACTACTGGGCATACCCAGTCTCCTGGCCGCAATCAACAAGATGGATCTGGTGGATTTTAGTGAAGAGCGGTTTCTGGCGCTCGAAGAGGAGTTTTTCGCACTTGCTGAGCGGCTCGGCATTGCCCATGTGCAATGCATCCCGGTGAGCGCTCTTGCTGGAGACAACGTGGTGGACCGCAGCGAGCGAATGCCGTGGTACTCAGGCCCCTCACTCCTCGAGTACCTGGAAACAGCTCCGCTCGCCGCTGCTCCACGAACGAGAGGTTTCAGGTTCCCGGTGCAGTATGTGATCCGGCCCGATGCGAATTTCCGTGGATTCGCGGGCCAGGTAGCCAGTGGCGTGGTCCATGTGGGTGATGTGGTTACAGCTCTTCCTTCGGGCCGGCAATCCCGCGTTGAATCCATTGTCACGTATGACGGACAACTGGCCGAGGCATTCGCCCCCATGTCAGTAACGCTCAAGCTTGAAGATGAGATTGATTTGAGCCGGGGTGACATGCTGGTGCAGCAGGATAGCCTGTCCTATGTTGCACGGCGTTTTGAGGCCACGGTGGTTTGGATGCACGCCCAGCCTTTGGCAGTCGGGCGAAATTATCTGATCAAGCAAACTTCCCGCCAGGTTCGAGGCAAGATAACAAAAATCATTCACCGTGTGGACATAAAGAGCCTGGAGCCGGAACAGGCAGAGCAAGTGCAAATGAACGATATCGCGACCGTGGAGGTTGAGACCAGCAGTCCGCTCTTCTTCGATTCCTACCGGCAAAACCGGACAACCGGCAGCTTTATCATCATCGACCCTCTGATGAATGCGACGCTAGGTGCGGGAATGATTCAAGGGCCTCTTTCAGGAGGCGCCGATGCGTTGCCGGCGCAGCCGGCCCAGAGCCTTCAATCCGCGGTGACAAACCTGGAACGGTACCAGCGCCATCGACATTACCCAGCCATCTTTTTAACCACCGCCAGGCCGACGCTGGCGAGACAGCTCGAACGCTCGCTTTTTGAAGGAGGGCTTGAAGCAATTGTTGTGGATGAAGGGGGAGCCTCTCTTCTTTCTGCAAGAGATTCGTGGGCCCTCCTGTACGCAACAGGATTCGTGGTGATTTACGCAAACCCATCCCTGGACCCGGAAGAGCGATTGGAACTGGAGGCTGTGGCTGGGAGCCGCTATTTTGATCTGGATACATTGAACCTGGCCACGGAGGACGCTGACGCCACGCGGCAAATCTTGTTGCTGGCCGAATCACTGCGGATCTCAAACGCGAGACAAGGGTACTAAAAGGGGAATTGAGATGAGCACAACGTTGACAGCTGAAAGCATCGAGAACCTGACCCCAGACGCAGCCATGGATGTCCTCCTAGACGCGTGCGGTGGGCCAGCATGTTTGACATGCAGCTTCCAGGCTGAAGACATGATTGTGCTGGATCTGCTGCGTAAGCGGAACCCCTCGATTCCAGTCTTGTTCCTGGAAACCGGCTATCACTTTGCCCAGACGTATGAATACCGCGACCGCATCGCCCGGGAGTGGGAGCTCAATCTGGTGAATGTGACTCCACAACGAACGGTCAGGCAGCAAGAATCGGAGCTGGGAATTTTGTATCTTGCTGATCCGACGCAGTGCTGCCAGCTGCGCAAGGTGGAACCGCTGATGCATGCGCTGGAGCCGTATGAGATCTGGTTCACAGGCTTGCGACGCGAGCAATCCCCTACACGAAAGAACCTAAAAAAAGTGGAACAGCACCATTTACCGAGCGGCAAGAATCTGTTGAAAGCGAGTCTCCTGGCGGATTGGACCTGGCAACAAGTATGGGACTACACCATCAGCAACGGCCTGAGTTACTTGCCACAATACGATGAGGGCTATTTGAGCATCGGCTGCAAACCGTGCACAAAGATTCCCGATGATCCCAACAATCCTCGATCAGGCCGCTGGAGCGGCACAAAACTGGAATGCGGCATACACACGTTTTCAGAGAGGAAATTCTAATGTACTCCGTGATTGGGTTCATGATTGCCATGGCGGTAGGAATGACCGGAATCGGCGGCGGAAGTTTTACGGTTCCGGCCCTGGTGCTTCTCGCAGGTTTGGCCTCGGGCGAAGCCGTAGGCACTGCTTTTCTTTTTGCCGCTGTTTTGCGCCTGATCGCCGCTCCTTTCTACCTGGCTGGCAAGCAGATTCACTCGAAATACCTCTGGCTTTTGTTGAAGGGCGCAGTGCCAGGTCTTGTGATAGGCATTGTGGTACTTCGCTTGTTGAACCGGAACGCGGGCACTCCGCTTGTAATCATTCTGCTGGGCGTCATCCTGATGGCCTCGTCCACTGTGAGCTTTATTCGCCGCATACAGAATCAGGCGTTTGCCAGAAAAAACTCCCGTTGGCTTCCCTGGCTCGCGTTGCCCATCGGTGTTCAATCAGGATTTTCGTCTGCAGGCGCAGGCGCTCTTGGAACGGTCCTTCTGCTCAACTATTCGGAAATGAGTCCAGGACAAGTCGTTGGGACCGACATACTGTTTGGGTTGGTATTGGCGGTCATAGGCAGCGCGTTTCACTGGAGCTTTGGTTCGATCAGCATGCCTGTACTTTTGCAGCTTCTCGCCGGTGGAATTCCAGGCGTAGCGCTTGGTTGCCTGCTGGCGCGCAGGATTCCCGCGGCCAGGCTCAAGACGGTTGTTGCCATGATCGCAATTTTAGCCGGGCTACAGTTAGTGTGGGCTGGCTCCCGCAAGCTTGCAGAAAAATACACTGCCACCAGCCCTACGACTGCCGTGCACGCAGATACGTCTAAAGGCCAGTAGAGCAGCCTATTTCACGCACCTGGTGGATCGGGCCGAACTGACCGAGGACGCGCTAAGAATAGGCGGTTGAAGGGTACAAAATATTAAGAGGGCACAGCTTCCGGGTCCGTGCCCCTTAATTTTTAGCGTTCTGACGGATGAACTTGCCTCTATGTCTAGTAGAGTCAAAGGCAGCCCCAAAGATATAGGCTAGACGCAAAAATCCCAGCGATTTTCCGCTCATTCTAAATTATTATATCGCAATAAGATATAGATGTCCCGGGGAACCAACAGGGTCGATAGCCTGAGGCAAGAACTTCATCCGCGCCGGAGCGGCAAATCGCTATAATCGATTTGATGGTTCGTGACGGGATCTATTACGCCCTGGGGATGCTATTGGTTGCCGCCGCGATTGGCTGGCTGACCCATTCGACCTTCCTTGCCCTGGTCCCCCTCTTGCTGGCAGGCTTCTTCCTCTGGTTTTTCCGCGACCCGGAGCGTATTGTTCCCTCCGGTGAGGGACTGGTGGTCTCGCCGGCGGACGGCAAAGTAACGGACGTCTCCGCCACGCAGATGAACGGGATACCATGCACGCGCATCAGCATCTTCCTGAACGTGTTTGACGTGCATGTGAACCGCGCGCCCATCGGCGGCGTGATCAAAAGCGCGGTCTACAGAAAAGGCCGCTTTGGCAACGCCATGGACCCAGCTTCTGCCGGCGACAACGAGCAGAACATCGTCACCGTGGAAGGTGGCGGCATGACGGTTGTGTTCAAGCAGATCGCCGGTCTGCTGGCGCGGCGTATCGTCTTCAATCACAAACCGGGTGAAACCATCGCCCGCGGGCAGCGCGTTGGCCTGATCAAGTTCGGCTCGCGGACTGACGTAATTTTTCCCCTGCCGGCGGAAATCAGCGTGAAGCCCGGAGACCGCGTCAAGGGAGGATCAAGCATCCTGGCCCGCGCCTCAGGGCCGAAGAAAGCTGCGACCACGCCCGCACGCGAGAATACAGGTGCCTTCCGATGAAGATGCCCGTACCGATGCGGCGATGGGAAGACCAGTTACCGCCTCCGCAAAAGCGACGCATGCGCAAGGGCATGTATATTCTGCCTTCGCTCTTTACCGCGGCGAACATTGGCGCCGGCTATTACGCGCTGAGCCAGACGGTACTGGGCACGCGGCAGAATTTCTGGCATTTTGATCATGCTGCCATGGCCATCGGCGTGGCTGTGGTAGCCGATGGGCTGGACGGTCGCATTGCTCGCATGACCAACACCACCAGCGACTTTGGCCGCGAGTTCGACTCGCTGGCTGACGTTATCACCTTCGGCGTCGCACCGGCATTGCTGGCATGGATGTGGGGATTCAGCCTGCTGCCCGACCGCGGCTTTCCCGCCGTCCATGACAAAATGGTGCAACTGGGGCTGATTGCAACGTTTATCTTTCTTGTCGCCGGAGCCAGCCGCCTTGCGCGCTTCAATATTCAGTTGAATCCTCAGCCTTCGAATCCAGGCAGGCCAGGAAGGAAGTATTTTGTCGGACTGCCGATTCCCGCCGGGGCCGGCGTAATCGCAGCCACCATCCATCTGGTGAGAGGCGAGCCGATTCTCTGGCCGCAACTGGCGCCGCTATGGTTTGCCCTGCTGATCATCGTTGGGTTCCTCATGGTCAGCACCTGGCGCTTTTACAGCTTCAAGGACCTCAATCTGCGCAACCGGCACCCCTTCCAGAGTATCGTTCTCATTTCCGCTTTCCTATTTCTGCTGATCTCCTTTCACAATTACATGTTATTTATTTTGGCCTTGACTTACATGCTCTCCGGAATTTTTGCTCGATTGGCATACGTATTTCGCCGCCGTCCGTCTGAACCTCCTCAGGCCTATAATGAGGCCCAAGAACCCAGATGAAGACTGAGATACAGAACCTCTTTCGTGTTGCGATTGTCGGCGCCGCCTCTCTCAAAGGCAAAGAACTCAAGGACGTATTGGAAGAGCGCAACTTCCCCGCCATGGAGATCAAGCTGCTCGATGACGACGAGTCCCTGGGGCAACTGGAGCGCGTCCACGACGAAGTGGCGCTGGTGCAGCCCGTGGGCCGCGACGAACTGGCGCAAATGGACTTCACTTTCTTCGCTGCGGAAGAAGATTTTACCCGCAAGAAGTGGAAGCTGGCGCGTGAAGCGGGCAGCGCGATCGTCGACATGTCTTACGCTCTGGAGAATGAGCCTAACGTCCCCATCTGCGCTCCCTGGATCGAGCGCGAACTGGGGCAGCACACACAATTCACGCTGGAATCCAGCTCGATTGTTACTGCTCATCCCGCTGCCGTGGTGCTGGCGCTGCTCTTGCTGCGTGCGCGCAAAGCCGGTGAGATACGCACCAGCGCAGCCAGCATCTTTGAGCCCGTCTCAGAGCAGGGCCGGCGCGGCATGGATGAGCTTCACGAACAGACCGTAAATCTTTTGTCCTTTCAACCAATGCCCACGGGCGTTTTTGATTCCCAGGTGGCCTTCAACATGCTCGACCGTTATGGCCGGACCTCGGCGCGTCCGCTGGAAGCTACGGAGCGTCGCATCGGCAAACACCTGCGCAAGCTGTTGGGCGAACAAGCTACCCTGCCCGCCATCACGCTGGTACAGGCGCCGGTCTTCCACGCGCACACATTTTCCATTTACCTGGAGCTGGCAAAGAGCGTTTCCGTCGCCGACCTCGCGCGCAGCCTTGCCGGTGAGCACGTGCAGATTGCGCACGCGCCGGAAGACTCTCCCAGCAACGTGAACGTGGCGGGGAAGGATGAGATCCTGGTGGCCGCGCGCCGTGATTCTGTCCACGAAAATGGCTTCTGGCTGTGGGCCGCCGTCGACAACCTCCGCCTGGCCGCGCTCACCGCCGCTGACTGCGCTACCGCCCTGGCCGCCGTCCGGCCGCATGGGAAAGTCCAGTGAAGAGCGCGCGTGTATTTTTCCTGCTTGCCGCTGTCGCTATGCTTGCCGGCTGCGGTTATCACACCGCGGGCCATGTTACGCGTCTGCCTGCGAGCGTGCGTTCCATCGCCGTGCCTATCTTTGTGAACCAGACGCAGACCTACCACATTGAGCAGGTGCTCACGCGCGACGTGGTCCGCGAATTGCTCGCGCGCACCGCGTACCGCGTCTCCAATGACTCCGGCGCCTCCGCCGACGCCGTGCTGAAAGGCACCGTCGTCTCCGCGCAGGCTGCGCCTCTTACCTATGACGCGCAAACCGGCCGCATCTCCAGCGCCGTGGTCACGGTCAGCATGAGGGTCTCTCTCGTCGACCACAATGGACACACGCTCTTTGAGAACCAGAATTACACGTTTCGGCAGGAGTACCAGGTCTCCCGCGAGGTCAACACCTTCTTTGAAGAAGAGACCCCGGCCTTGCAGCGCATGTCGCAGGACTTTGCCCGCACTCTGGTCAGTGACATCCTGGAGTCCTTCTGATGTCCGGCTCCGGGCGCAGCTTTGCCCCCGCGGAAAAATTTGCCGCTGAGGTTGCCGGCCGCAAGCTCCGTCCCGCGTACGTGCTCATCGGCGATGAAGTCTTCTTTCGCGACCAGTGCCGCCAGGCGCTCCTCGAACACATGGTCCCCGCCGATCTGCGCGACTTCAGCCTGCACGATCTCGAC